>JAOZID010000001.1 GCA_026014465.1 Candidatus Bathyarchaeota archaeon
AACTTAAAAACCCCAGGTGGCGGATCCGCCGAAAACGGGGCGGCACAATGTGGTCGAGAAAACGCGTCAGAAACGCTACCCCGCTTAGGGTCTCGGTTTTCTTTTGGTAGCCGTTTTCCCGGTCGCACCAGCTAAACGTTACCTGGCTGTCGGTCACCTCCAGTATCCGGGCATTGGAGATGGCCACCCGGTGGGTGTACCGCCCCAGGTATTCGACCACACTTTCGGGCGAGCCAAAAGCCTGCTTGGCATAGACTACCCAGGGCTTTTTAATCAAATCGCGCGGCACATACTTCTGAACTTTCCCCTGTCGCTTGAGCCGGCGCAGCTTCCGAACGAAACGGGCGCTGAACACGGCAGACATCTGCTTGACGTCGAACAAAAAGTCACCATCCTGCTTGCTGCTTTTCCAGTGGCCGTTTTCATCAATCCCCCCGGCCGGAACAATCAGGTGCAGATGCGGGTGGTAGTTTAATCGCTGGTCCCAGGTATGCAGAATGGCGATGGCCCCGGCTTGTGCACCCAGCAGCTTGGGGTCTCTGGCAAACAGGCTGAGGGTTTCCCACGATTTCTCGAACAGCAGGTTGTACATCAGCTCACGATTGAAACGGAACAGCTCCAGCAACTCGTGCGGAACGGTAAACACCACGTGAAAATATTTAACCGGCAACAGTTCCTGTTTGCGGGCTTCAATCCACAACTCTTTGTCGATGCCCTGGCAACGCGGGCAATGGCGGTTGCGGCAACTGTGCAACACGTAATGTACCGAGCCGCAATCGTGGCAGGCCATGACCGAACCTCCCAGCTCGGGGGTACGGCACCTGCCCAAAGCCCACAGTGCCTTGAGCTGGTCGCCCGAGACGCCCCGTTTCTGCTGCAGCGCAGGCGAAAACTGCCGGATAACATCGCCCAGCGTATTATCGACGGCCATTGCCGTAGAGCTTTTCCATGGGGGCAAAGCCAGCCATCGGGTTCGAACGGGCGATGTGCAGGTACATCATGGTGGTAGCAATATCGGCGTGGCCCAGTTGGTTTTTTACGCTCACAATATCCAGCCCCATTTCCAGCAGGTGGGTGGCGTAGCTGTGGCGCAACGTATGGATGCAGACTTCCTTTTGAATGCCTGTTTTTTGGATGCACGAACGGAAAGCATGGCGGATACCTTCGCGGCTGGCCTGCTGCCCGCGGACCTTCCCGTTGAAAAGCCATTTCTGCGGGTTCGAGGTTTCCAGGTATTGCTTTATCCCTCTGATGGTGAGCGGCGAAACAGGCACATAGCGGTCTTTCTTGTGCTTGCTCTGGCGCACGTGTACCTGTTTGCGGTCAAAATCAATATCCTTTATTTCCAGCTTGATGACCTCGGAGATGCGCAGGCCGCAATCGTAAATGACAGCAAACAACGCCCGGTGCTTTAACAGTTTGGGTGTTTTCAGGATAAGCCTGACCTCGGCTTGCGAGAACACCACCGGCAAGGCTTTGCTGCCCGACACCGGGGGAAGGGCCAGGTAGAGTTTCTCGTTTTTGAACATCGAAAACAGGGTGCGCAACCCATACACCAGGTGTTTGAACGAGCTCATGCTGGGTTTCTCGTTTTCCCGGATATGAAAGAGATACTCCTCCATTTGGTCAATCGACAGGTCCAGCGGGGAACACTGGAAATGCAGTACCATCTTGGAAATCTGCATCAGGTAATTACGCGTACACGATTCAGACTTGCCGGCAATGGTGTACTTGCGAAGGAATTTTTCGCTTAGGGTTTTGAACTCGGGAACAGCCTCGCAGGCCTGCTCCAGGTAGGACTTTCTGCTCATAATCAATTTGTTTAAAATTTAAAAGCACGAAAGTCGCAACATCCCGCCAACTATTCCTATTTTTAGCTGTGCAATAAGCTCCCGCAAAGCGGGTTTAGTTCAACA
>JAOZID010000002.1 GCA_026014465.1 Candidatus Bathyarchaeota archaeon
AAAAAGAAAATGTTTATATACAAATAACCAATAATTAGCATTTTAATTGAATAAGAGGTGATTCAGCATGGCAATGCAACAACAATCAAATATTGAATGGGTTGACATCGGATTGGATGGCCTAGAAAAATTCATTCCGGGCATTCCAAAAGGTGATGCAATACTTGTGCGCGGAGAACCCGGCACTGGCAAAACCATCTGTTGTTTGCAGTTCCTTTACAGAGGTGCAAAGAACGGTGAGAAATGCTTGTACATCACAACCGAAGAAACCCCCGAAACAGTAATGCGAACTGGAGGAGAACTCTGGTCCGACTTTCCACGGTTAATCAGGGACGGAACAATCAAAGTCGTAAACCTATCCATCACTGCAAGCTACGCAAGCGAATACTGTCTGGTTGACAAAGAGGAAGCAATGAGCATAGTTGCAAAAGGATTAAAGGCACAACCTGGGGCGAGCAGAATTGTCATTGACTCTCTGTCTTCGCTGGCTAGGCGGTTGTCTGATTCTGATGAATTCCGCAAAGTCTTCATGAAACTGCTAATGGAAACCAAAGCACAAGGCTCAACTACGCTGTTTAGTGCAGAAGGTATCCCCGCATCACCTGGCATCACAGAATATCTTGTAGACCACTTGATTTACCTTGACTACCGAAAACACGACGTAGTATGGACACGTGTTTTCCTTCTTCGTAAATCCAGAAGTGTTCCCCTTAAACCTCAGGTACTTAAACTCAACATCAAATCCGGTGGGCTGTCGGTAGAGGAAATACCATTCTCACTAAAGCCTGTATGGTTCGGCGGAGATTAACAGGTGATATACTATGATAGATCAAGCAACTGAAGCATGGGCTGCGTTCCAGCAGAACTTCTTCGTAGGATGGGCACCTGTCGCCATCTTCATCATGGCAACCGCAGGATTCGCCCTGTTCTATGCAGGAATGGTCCGCAAAAAGAACGTTACCCACACAATACTACAAATCAACGTAGGATGGACACTGGCATTCGTCGTGTACTTCCTAATCGGATTCCCGCTGGCATACTACGTGGCTGAACCTGTGTTCGGTATACCGCAGTTTGCTCCGACCATCGCTAACCCACTACCGCCGTTGCTGTCAGAGACAGGTGCTTACGGTTTAGCCGCAAGCCCATCTGGAATGGGAGACTTGGCAACATGGTTCAAGATGGCGATGTTCGCTATCACTGTCATTGGTATCGTTCCTGGTGGTCTGGCAGAACGTGACAAGTTCTGGGGCTGGATATTAGCAGCTACAGGAATATCCGGTTTCATCTATCCAATAGTTGAACACTGGGTTTGGGGCGGAGGCTGGCTATCTGAACTTGGTTTCATCGATTACGCTGGTTCGGGTGTAGTTCACCTTGTTGGTGGTACACTTGCGTTAACTGGTGCGTATGTAATTGGGCCAAGGATTGGGAAGTTCGTTGGCGAGAAGAAGATGCCGCGGACGTTCTTTGGACATAGCATTCCGTGGTCAGTACTCGGTGCATGGCTGTTGGCGTTCGGTTGGTTCGGCTTCAACGTCGGTTCAAGCGTAGCAGCAGATCCAATGACCATCAACGTAGAACTTGCATGGGTCTCACTAACAACGGCAATGTGTATGGCAGGAGGCATGTTCGGTGCAGCAATTACCTCAAGGGGTCACGTGCTTACTAGCATGGTTGGCTTGCTTGCGGGTGCTGTAGCAATATGTTCCGGAGCAGCAATCGTTCATCCACTAGCAGCGTTCATAATCGGTATAATCGCAGGAGTAATCACAACGTTCACAATTGGCTTCCTGGACCACAAGCTCCACATCGACGACGCCTTGGGGTGCTTCCCAGTTCACGCAGCATGTGGTGTCTGGGGACTACTCGCAACAGGAATCTTCGGCGGAACCGTACTGGGTGCACACCCAATATATGGATTCGCAGACCTGTCAACATGGGTTAGTCAAATCGGAATACAGGCAATCGGCGCAGGCGCAATACTACTATGGGCTGGAGCAATGGGGTTGATAATGTTCACCGCCTTGAAGAAGCTCAAACTGCTAAGGGCTACACGAGACGAAGAACTCTACGGACTCGACATCTCACTGCACAAGACTCTAGCATACCCCGAAGACATGATGGAAGACAAGTAAACTCCAATGCGCCTAACGGCGCAACCCTTTTTCTCTTTTTTTGTTTTTAGAATTTTTTTGTGTTAATGTTTGTGTGAAGTTTTATTTCCAAAGCTTTTTTGTTGCTGGAAATTTCAGAAAAA
>JAOZID010000003.1:0-7138 GCA_026014465.1 Candidatus Bathyarchaeota archaeon
TTCTCCGGTGTGGTCTTCAGGTCTACCCACTTGCCGATGGCATTGTGGACAGCATTTCTGGTTAGAGAAGCGGTGCAGGCAGCCGGGTTTTCGCCAATGCCGCAGGCTCCGTAGGCAGAATAACCGAAATGGGTTTCTACAGTTCCACGTACAACACCTTCTGGTATATCGTTCATCAAGACAATCGGATAGCCTATGTGGTTATCGTTAAGTCTGACGCCCTCAATGGGGTCGTAGATAATCTGTTCCTGGTTGGAACGGCTGATACCCATATAGACACCGCCGAACAACTGACAATCCCACGACCTCACATTGATTACTTGACCGGCATCGGCCACGACGACTACCTTCTGTACCTGAACCTGCCCGGTATCAGGGTCAACCTCCACCTCAGCGAAGTAAGCCTGCCTGAGCATATCGTATTGGGTGTCTGTCAAGGTGGGGGAGAAATCCCAGGCAAAAAGATTCATCGAATGTGCAGCCGCCAGTTCTTTTACGGTGATTTTGTTGCTCGGGTCCGCCTTCTCAAATATCTCACCGTCCATCATGTTCAGGTCATCAGCCGCCATATCTGGGAAAAAGGGTGGTTGGTCAGGACCGCCCCAAGAGCCCGGGCGCGGCGATACAGCCTTTTCCAAGATTAGCTGCCTTAGCTTTCTGGCAACTCTTACTAGACAGGGCAGATTTATACACATTCCACTGGAGCCGCCGGGGGCGTTAAGCTCAAAGCCAGGGTCGGTTTGGAATTCCCTGAAAATTACATCCTCATATTTCACGCCCAGTTCACTGGCTATTACTTGAGTATAGGTAGTAGAACGGTGTACACCGATATCCTGGAATTCGGAAAGGGGAATGACTGTCCCGTCCCGTTCCATCCTAAGCCCAACGCTCATGCTGCCGGGGCCGTGAGCCCACCTGACCTGCCAGGTAAAACCAATACCGTGGTAGTTACCGTTGGGCAGAATCTTGGTGCCCGGCTGGTGCCATTTGTTGTTCCAGTCTATCAGGTCTTTGCCCATTGCCAGCACCTCTTTAAGGCTGTCACGAGTGTAGTCGAATCCCTGAGCCTTCTTGACATTCTCGTTGACCCATTCCATATCGTGCTCTTTGCAGCCATCGTTTATCAGGGCGACTTCTGTCGGGTCCATCCCCAATGCCGCCGCCACCTGGTCGAAAGGCTCGGTATGTGAGGTGCAGGCACCATCGCCGTGCTTGTAGCAATGGGTAATGCCCCTGTTTTCGGCGACATACATAGCCTTAAGATACAGATTCGGGATTTTACTGGCTTTGTGTATTTTATCAATCTGGTCGGTATAGTCCATACACTGGTAGGTGGTTTCTTTAACCGCTGTTATCTCTCCATTGTCTTTGAAGCCGATGGTCATCTGATACAAACCATAGTGGTCTCCTGGTTGATAGAAACCAACATCCGTCAGCAGTTTTATGGGCTGGTTGGTAATCCCCCTCTCGGCTAAAGCCCTGGCTATATCAACGGCTATCACATGGTTGTCTGTTACCATATCATGTCTGTGCCCGCCGAACTGAGCCACGTTATGGTGCGAATGGTAAATCAGCCTGTTTACCGGCAACCAAGGAACCTTACTGAAGAAATTCTGTTTCTGGTAGGTTGTCCAGCTTTGATTCTGTGACCATAGCTCGAATATGCCGGTATCCGGGTACTGTCCCAGGTATTGGACGGTATCACAAGGGTGCCCTTGGGCGACTTCGTCTTCTTCGATATGAAAAGTGACGTCTATTAAATTGGGGGCTTCTTTTAAAGCCGCCTCAGCGTCACCGCCATATTGCACTATGACCTCACTCTGTATGTTGCTGTCCGGTGTAACCTCCGGAAGTAATATAGGAGCATTGGGCTCTAACATTTCCCTGAAGTCTACGCAAAATGGCAGCACATCCCAATCTATTTCTAAAAGCCTCAGTCCCTCGTCTACCAGCAGCTCACTTTCAGCGACAACTACGGCCCCAATCGGCTGCCCGTAATAAAAAGCAACGTTGCCGATGACCGGGCTCCGCCCGTAACGCGCATAACACTTCCCCGAAGCCGACCCCAAAGGCCCATCCCACATATCCTTTTCAGAATATGTGAATACAGCCCTCACACCCTGTAGGGCTTCGGTTTTGCTGACATCAATACTATTGATTTTGGCATGAGGATATGGGGAGCGCAGGTATTTGGCATACAGCGTACCGGGGAGATATCTATCCCTGGCATAAATTCCCCTGCCGCTTACCTTGTCCCAGGCATCCAGGCACAGCACACCATCCTTCCCGATTACGCCATCATCCGGCACTTGCCATAGCCATGGCTTATATTCTTCGTCAGGTTCAATACCATACATCTTTATTCATGCCTCCTTCTTAAAGTTCCTCAGCCGCTTCCAGTATTGCGGGGACCAGAGTTGGATAGCAGGCACAGCGGCAAATGTTACCGGCAAGGGCATCGCGTATATCTTCCTCTGTAGGATTTGAGTTGTGGTCCAACAAGGCTTTGGCAGTACACACGAAACCTGGTATGCAATAGCCGCACTGCGCAACGTAGTTTCTAATGAAGCTTTCAACCAGTGGATGCTTGGCATCGGCAATCCCCTCAGAAGTCTCTATGACTGTTCCTTTGCACTCTATAGCTAATACCATGCAGGATAGTATTGGTCTGCCATCCATAATAACAGTGCAAGAGCCACAAGCACCGTAACCAAAACACATGTCTTTAGGTGATGTAAGCCCCAACTTTTCACGGAGTACGTCCTGGAGCGTCTCGTTTGGATTAACCTGTAGTTCATATTCATTTCCGTTTACCGTGAATTTAACTACATTCAATGCCGCCGCATCTTCGCCATGCTCGGCTTCAAAATGGGCTTTCAGCTCAGCCAGTGAGTCGAACTCTTGCCCATCGATGGGACAGATGAATTTATCTTGGACGACTGTCGCCATCGATGTGGTGCCCGGCGCTGTAGTAGTAACCGTCGCTGTTCCGCCGGATGCTGTTACCGTAGAGGTGTTGGTCTTGGTAACCGTGTCGGTAACCGTTTCAGTCTCCCCGCCACAGGCAGCCAGTAGCACCGTTGAACCGATGGCGGTGCCGCCTACCAGCAAACCGGCATCTTTAAGAAATTCTCTTCTGGAAATGACTCCGGATTCTGTTTTCTTTTCCTTAGTCATACTGCTATATACTCTCCTTTTCGACCTTTATCTTTTCATGTTGAGTCGGGGGTAATTGACCTGTACATTCCTATAGGCATCACCTCCCCTGTGTTTTGGGATTATTGTTATCTAACTCCTATTGCCATTGGTTCTTTCCCACAGGTCGATCATTTGCCATATAAAACCGTTATAGCATTGCCCCGGGGCCCTGTTTTTATCCATTTTCTCTTTTGTAATCTGCCTTATACCGATGGTGGTACGCACCTTACCCAAAGCATCACCATACCCTTCCTTTTCAAACGCCGGTATTGCGTTGTTGCCATTCATGTTAAGGACTCCTTTAATTTATTGATATTGGCTCTGGTTCGCTTTACCCCAGTGCAGAAGCGGCGGCTTTATCGTGATAAACTGCAAACACTCCCATGCTTATGGCTTATAAACACAATCACTTAATTTCTACTTAGAGATATTATTTTATATAAACATACTCTAGTTCATGGTGGAAACTCAGTCGCTAGGGGTGACAATCAGGTGGAGATTTAATGACAATATGGTATTAAGTTGCAGATTAAGAAGAGATTTGGGGTCCCTGCGCCCAATAGCTTTCTCTAATATATGGATGCACGGGGCGGGGGGGTATCCCAACAATTTTCCTTGTGGGGAATTATCTTATCTTTTGGGGTTGTTTTACCAAATAATAACCCTCGCCGGTGGCTGTAAGTATAAGCCTTGGATTCTTAGGGTCATCCTCAAGTTTCTTGCGCAAGCGATAAATATAGTTTTTGATGTTAGAGATAGTTTCTGGATATTCCTGCCCCCAGACTTCTTTCACCAGCTCCATAGGGGTTACAACTTCGCCATTGTTTGCCATAAGCTCGAATAGTATTCGCCCTTCTGTTTTTGTAAGAGTTATGTCCTTTTCTCCATACACAATATGTTGCAAAGAGGATTTGAAGTGTAAGGGACCATAAGCCAGGGATAAGTCTTTCTCGGGAGGCTCTTGTCTTCTCAGTAACGCCTTAATCCTTGCCAGCAATTCCATCAGCCTGAATGGCTTTACCACATAATCATCTGCCCCCATCCCCAACCCTTTTACTACATCCACCTCTTCTCCTCTTACGGTGAGGATAATGACCGGAACTGCTGAGAACGCACGAATACTATTCAATACATCAAAGCCATCCATATCTGGCAATCCCAAGTCAAGAAGAATAATATCTGGCTCCTCATCCCTGGCAAGCTCTACGCCCTTTCTGCCCAGATGAGCAGATATAAGCTTGGCTGCAGGCCAACCTATCTGGAAGGCATTATCTACATAATCAACTATATTCTCATCGTCTTCGATTAATAGTATTCTCAATGTCCGCCTCCACATCTCTATTCTGGCTAATGTGACCATTGTATAATGGGAGTGAAAATACAAACGTACATCCTTTCTGTTTCTGGCTTTTTATCCATATTTTCCCTCCGTGGAGTTCAACCAGTATCTTGCATAAGGCTAACCCCAAACCAAGCCCGCTGAGGTGTTCCCTGTCTGATTCGATTCTGTGATATGGTTGAAATAAGCGTTTCTGCATATTTCTAGTTATCCCCGGGCCGCTGTTATATATCTCGATAAGTATATTCCTGTCATTTTCTTCGGCTTTCAGCGCAATTTCGCCCCCTTCGGGGGTAAACTTTATAGCGTTATCAAGCAGATTGGTCACCACCTGTTTTATCCGTTCTTCATCAGCCGATAATCTTGGCAGGGGATCTGGTAAGTCCAGCGATAGTGATAATCCCCGTTTTGAAACTTGCGCGGATGAGTATTTTGCTGCCTCCTTAAGAAGGCGTGCCATATCGACCTTGCTATAATTTAATTTAAGCAGGTTCACCTCACCTTTTGCCAGGTCTAGTAACTCATTTATCCGGTTATTCAATTGGTAAGCGCCTTTATATATATTCCTGGCAAGCCCCTTGAATTTCCTATCCTTCAGCTGGCTGGCGAGCGTTTCGCTGGCACCCAATAGCGGTGTGATTGGAGTTTTAAGCTCGTGCACCAGGGATCTGGTGAAGTAAATACGGCGTTGTGCTTCTTTCTCCAGTTGCTTGTTTTTTTCAGCTAATTGAGAGGTTCTTTCTATCACCTGGGTTTCTAGCTGTTGAGCTCGTACATTCAGGGCGCGGGTTCTCAGCCTTATCAAGATTATCACCAGTAATAACGCGGCGGCTATAAGTATTACAATAAACCACCATTCCTGCCAGAATGGTGGCGTAATGATTATTTTTAAGTAAGCCCCCTTTTCGTTCCAGATACCATCGGTATTGGAGGCTTTAACCATAAAGTTGTACTCTCCGCTGGGGATGTTGGTGTATCTGGTAAAGCTCTCATCTGCCCCGCAGTAGGTCCAGTCCGCATCAAAGCCTTCGAGTTTGTAGGCGTATTGATTACATTCCGGTGATTTATAGTGCAGAGCGACAAAATCAATCTCAAAAGAGTTGTCTGAATAAGGCAGGGTTATTTCTTCTATGTCTTCGATGGGTCTGTCAAAGGAGATTACCTTATCGATTAAGCTGAAATCGTTTATCATGACTATAGGGCTGACAGAGTCTATCTTTATATCCTCGGGGTAAAAAGATACCAGCCCGCCTGCGCATCCGAAGAAAAGCTCGCCGTTATTCGCTTTATAGCTGCCGCTTACGGCGAATAGATTATCCCAAAGCCCGTCCTGTACTCCGTATTCAGTATATATACCTTCTCCTAAGCGAAAACTGCCGAGGCCCTGGTGGGTAGCAACCCAGAATTTCCCATTATCATCTTCAATTATGCTTTGTATAAGGCGGTCAGCCAAAGCCTCCTCTACCCCATATGCAACAAACTCATCTTTTTCGAGATTATAGCAGTACAGCCCATGGTTTGTTCCCAGCCATAACAACCCATTGCTGTCTTCGTACATTGTGCTTATTTTGGTGTTATAAGGGCTATGTATAAATTCGGAGCCGTCAATAATCTTAAGTACCTCTCCAGTTGCTTCATCAAGTTTATAAACACTCGAATCCGTTCCAAACAACAGCTCTTGGTCCGAAGTTTCATATGTTATCCAGACATTCTCATTTTGGATACCATATTGATGTTCGGGATTATTCTTGTATCGGCAGAATTCTTCGGTCTCAGGATTAAAGCTACACAAGCCGCCTGTGGTTCCAACCCAGATAATTCCATCATGGTTTGCATAGACTGAAAGAATGGTATTGCTCGACAAACTGTTTTCGTCATTCGGTTCACAAGTATAGACAGTCAGCTTATTTGTTGCCGGGTCGAATCTCTGCAAACCGGAATTGTCCGTACCCACCCACATTGACCCATCCTCTGCTATGCAGAATGTATTCATGGTGGAGCTATTGTAATTCTGGTCAATAAAAATATCAGCCCAGGCAGTTTCAACTACATGTTCCTCACTGTTGAACTTTAAAACGCCCTGCCATATCTCCAGCCATAATGTCCCACTATCAATACTTATAATGCCCATAATATTATCGTTGAGAACACCGCTATAGTATCTAAAAGCCTGCTTGTTGAAATTGAGTTTGCTTATACCGCTGATTGTTCCCGCCCACAGGATGCCTTCGGCATCAATATATAATGTCATTATTCGATTATTAATAACGCTGCTTGGAATGCTGGTATCATTTTTGTAGTTATAGAAAATCTTGCTTTCAACATTAAATCTATTTAAACCCACCTTTGTCCCTACCCATAGATACCCGAAAGCGTCTTCGCATATAGATGCAATGCAGTTGTTGCTGATGCTCTGGGGATTGCTGGCGTCATGGAAGTAGGCAGTGAAGGTCTCCGTTTCCCGGTTGAAGATATTCAGGCCATTGGTTGTGCCTATCCACAGCATACCGCGGCTGTCTTCGTAGATTGCCTTTACATTACTGTCACTGATGCTCTGGGGATTGCTGGCGTCATGGAAGTAGGCAGTGAAGGTCTCCGTTT
>JAOZID010000003.1:7238-7938 GCA_026014465.1 Candidatus Bathyarchaeota archaeon
CCCGGTTGAAGATATTCAGGCCGGACATAGTTCCTACCCACAACTTGCCATCACCGGTTTCGTAGAGCGACTGAATATCCGAATTTGAGAGAGAACCAGGGAGTGCCGGATCATTTACATATACCTTAAATTTCACGCCATCGTATCTATTTAATCCAATGGCTGTCCCGAACCATATATACCCATAGTGGTCTTGGTTAATGGCATTAATGCAATTCTGAGAAAGCCCTTGCTCAACAGTAATATCTTCAAATTTTAAATAGTGTTCTGAGGCGGCTTCTATTGATGTTGAGGGAATTACAGCCGTGAAGATTAACACAAATACGATAACTAAAACACGCAATCTCATATGATACTCATATAGTTATAGCTAAACTATCATTGCGTTACTCTATTCACATATACCTTAATATATGCTTTCAGATATTCTAATTTATAACAGTCAAAATACGTTACATTTTATAATTATAACGTTTTTCGACTTTATTGCAATAGACTATGTATTGGGACAAACCCTTGCTACTCATAGTACTAAACTTTTCCCCAATAACTAATTCAACAGGTTAATCAAAGTATAAGCTGGCGGCTCGTTACTTCTCCCAACTTCGGTTTAAGCAGTGTTTTATGATGTAAACCACCATCCTGCTACCTAACCAACACTCCCCCTCCTTTTAAAAGACATACCGAAGTCCAGCCTATT
>JAOZID010000004.1:300000-384821 GCA_026014465.1 Candidatus Bathyarchaeota archaeon
ACACCCTGCCAATCTCGGCATCTATTCAATAGTAAAAAATAGAGCACTTAAAAAATCCATTGACAGACGGAACCTGACGTTGGCTTTTGTTAATCATCTTGCTGAAGGCAAACCAGCTATTGAGGTTCCATTTGGCTCGACCCATATCGATATTCAATGCAGCTCAAAAGTACTGCCTATAGGCGAAGCAAAGACATCGGAGGCTTTGGGACAAGCAAAGTTCATCGGGGAACCCAAGGTTGTAGTTACAAACGCACCCATGTATGTCAATGCTAAAACTGCGTTAGAGCAAGATGGACCTTATTCAAGAAATAACCCGCGGACATCCTATCATCCAGAAACAATTACTCTTCATGTCATATGTCCTGCCCCATCCGAGCAGCAGGCTAGGACTTTCATCAGATACCTAACGCAAGGTTGTACAGGCTTTGCAGGTTTCTCTTCCTCTAAGGGGCCATTCTATTCAAATCTAACCGCACTCTACTATCCGATAGCCAACACTTCAACAATAAACTATAGATCGCAACTCTCAACGCTTCGAACAAAGATAGACGGGAAAAGCCACATCGCGTTTGTCATTCTCCCAGACTATTCAACCGCATACTTTGAGCTGAAAGCTTTATGCTATCAGCATGGCTTTGCATCTCAGTTTGTAAAGGAAAGCACAATAAGAAGAGCTAACGCAGACCGCTGGATTTCATTTTTACTTTGGAACTTCGCTATATCGCTGTATGCTAAAGCTGGTGGGACGCCTTGGAAGATTGATAATAGCCTTCTACAGCATACAGACTGCTATATTGGGATACAGACAAAAATACAGCAGGCCAACCGTTTTTCGCCTAGCAGTTTCTTTGTGGGCACAGCAGACATCTTCAACTCCATGGGTGAGTACATCTCATGTGCACTGCATCAGGGCATGAGTGAGAGTTTCGACAGCTTGCATGTTGATTCAGCGTTTATGAAAAATCTGATCGCAGGTACGGTTGAGCGGTATCGCTCAGAGGTAGGTGTACTTCCAAGAAGGATAATTATTCATCGTCAGCTCGAATTTGATAGAAGAGAACGTACAGGAATTTATGAAGGTCTTAAGGAAGCGGGTGCTTCTTGTCCATGTATACTGGTGCATCTGCAGGAAGGGCATCACTACCGAGGTTATGCATTAGACTCTTCCGACTTTGTTGCCGATCGATCTACATATTTCACCTTAGGCAAAAAAAGCGTGCTTCTATTCACTACTGGTAAAAGTCAAGGAAAGTATGAAGGTGGACTAGGTACACCTAAACCAACACAAGTGAACATATCTCTTCTAAACTCAAAAGACCAGATAGATGAAAAAGAGATAGAAAACGTGTGCAAAAGCATACTAGGGTTCACAAGGCTCCGATGGAATACCACTCGAATGGGTGTAAGAAGGCCACTAACAACCTTTGCTGCTGACAAGATAGGGGAAATGGCAAAAAGCGGATTTGCATACCTTCAATATCGTGACATACGAGATTTCCTTTAACTTTTTTTGTTTTCGCTTTCTGCAGAACACTACAGATGGCGATGACTTTCTTTGAGCTTTTAACTTGCCGTATACATTGTCACGTTTACGATATTATCGCATTTTGGCTCTCAAGCTATTTGAACTCTCAGCAGCAATGGTTTATGGGATGTAGCTTGGCTGTTACCTCTATTGAGGACGTTAGGGATGTTCTCCATCTAAGCGAATCGGATATTTCTGATGCTAAAGTTCTAAAGATGATTAAGCGTGCAAAGGTCACTTTAGAGCTTGAGCTCTCTGCTAATGTTGACTACCAAAACTGCACTGAAGCACAAAAAGAAGCCATCACCGTTTTGGCAGCCATTTACGCAGTCTGCTATTTGACTGGCGGTTCAGCAATCGGGGTAAACTTCAGCGTCGGTGACCTGAGCAGTTTAACCTCAGCCCTTCCAAGTTTAACAGTTTTGCAGACCGAATTCGAGCGAATTCTCGCTAGCCTCAAAGAGCCATATGTGGGAGGCGTGTAGCCATGGGCACCGTTCCTGAAGCCTATTACCAATTTGTCATGGACTACGCACCCTATGTTTACGTTATACCACCGAGTACACCAGACCCAGCCTTCGGTAAGGGCGCTTTAGCGGCTAGCTTTGCCATAGACTTTCTCTGTGAAGCCTACTCTGCCCCACAATTTAAGGACAGAAAAGCAGAAATCTACGCCAAAGTCGTGAGTTTAACCGATTGGGTTCTAACACAACAATGCACCGACCCAGCAAAGAAGGCTTATGGCGGCTTCAAAAGCGCAGAAGAAAGCACATACTATTACAGCGTCGATGCCTGCCGAGTCATTCCTTCTCTTTTGAGAAGTTACGAGCTAACCGGCAATACCGCCTATTTGGATGTAGCAAAGTTAGCAGGCGGAACTTTCCTTAAAACCATGCAGGACCAGCAGGCCTACGGCGGCTTCGCAAGAGCCGTCACGATTGGCGATGCGTGGCTTCTGCAACTGGACGTTGAATGCCTCTATGGCTTAATCGGTTTAAAGCTGCTAGCCGAAAAATATGACGTCCCAAACTTTGCAGTCTATAACAGCATCATAAGCAAGGCAATAGGCTTTCTTAGAGCTGGTTTTGAGAATCTTTGGCTAAACTATGACCCTGCAGATGGCAAATGGCACAGAGTAGGTTTAACCGAGAATGAGGTTTACGATGACCCCTTCGCCTACGCTCTGCTCGGTGTGTATGCGGTTGAGGGCTGGAGTGTTAGCTGCCAAAAAGTCTACAACGCCCTAAACAACATTCGAGCTAGCGCAAAGTATCCAGCTTATGACCCTGCAGTGTGTTGGGCTGGCTACATAGACGTCATTAGCCGATTCTCAGCATGCGACTATTACGACGCCGTCACAAGCGGTATTCTATGGAAAATACGCCAAAACCACGATAAGCCAAGCCTAAAACTCAGTGTAGAAGTCATCGGCAAACATGCAGATGAATTCATGTTTTGGGGGGCCAAACACACAGACTACAGCTATGTCGAAAACAAACATGCAGTGGTCACAGTTTGCTGGCTAGCCGAGCTATTCCTCCATTACGAGGAACCAGTAACCCAGTTCACCAAGATTCTAAAGAGCAAAGGCGAAACAGTCACGCTTTATCCTGTTCGAGAAGCCGCTGCAACTGTGGCTTATGGTGAACCTTTGGATTTGCTAGCCGTTGTTTCTTCTATTAAAGCCGAGCAGGTGATGATTGAAGCAGGCTACTACCTGAACGACTACTTGTCCGTCTACACGTTTCTCCCAGTTAGGGTTCATGACAAAATCAGACGTCAAGGCGAAGACTACGAAATCCAAACCGTAACGCCCTTCACGTTTGCGAACCAGCGGTTCTACTTCAAAAGCACAGCAAGGAGGCTAATCGCAAGTTGAGCGAGTGCGAGAACCCAGTCATAACAGTTCTGCGATTAATCGAGTCCCGAATAAGAGTTGTCAAAGACGATGGCGGCTTAGCCCGTGTCCTTTGCTCTCAGGCCAATTATGACAGGGAACTGCTCAAAGACTACGACGCCCAAATCACCGTCTCCAAAACCTCTGAACCTTGCCAAGCGCAGAAGCACACCTTAGACGGCAAGCTTAGACGCCGAATCTACTCTTTGCGAGCAACCATAGTAACCATCGACAAGCCATCTCCGAATGCAGATGTCGGCAGAGTCATGCGCGATAAAGTCCTTGAGCAGGTGCTGTTGATTATTCCTGAGAACCGCAATCTGCCCTATCGAACGATCTATAATTTTTACCCGCTGGATTCCACATCGACAACTCACAAAGCCTATGACGCTCAAGGCGCAGTCGAATTTGAGCCTTCAAACGTTGCCTGGGCAGAACTGCCAAATACTGAATACTCCAAGCTCTGGGGAAGCGACGATGCTAGGTACTCTAAAAGCGCAAATGGAGCTGGCGAGTTTGCGTTTATGCTTTTCCGCTTCAAAATCGGCGTAAAAGCTGGCGAAAGCCGTAATGAGCCAAGGAAACAGTGCATTAAGCGCATTTTACTGGCGTTTGAAGGTTTTGGGCTTGCTCCATTAGGAAATGGCGTTACCATAAAGGTCTGGGACAACAACTCAGGTGCGTGGGGTAATGCACAAAGCGGCAGTTTAGCAACAGACGAAACCCTAAGCATCAGCCTCACAGAAAACCTAACCAACTATGTCGATGCCGATGGCTACCTCTACCTAATGGCACGGACAACCAACCCGTCAGATGGAGTTTCGCCCGCCGTTTTGTATTGCGATTTTGTTCAGGCAACCGTTGACGTTAGGGGCATAACGTTCTGCGATATTCAGAGTTACCGAGACGTCGATGTCGTTGACGTGAAGCCGTTTCTCTACAAAGAAGAAATCGTAATTGTGGCTTGGCTCTTCGAGTCCATAGCTATCTCATAGTCACAGGTGAAAACAAGATGGTAGATACCTATCACTCTGACCAAGAAAAGTTCTACTATGTCACCGAAGGCTCTTTCGGTGTTGTTCCAGTGAGTCCAGCGATGCTTGGGCACTCCTGCAGCAGCCTAGACCCGGACATAAACCCAAACAACATCAAAGTAGCAGGCACAGGCTCAATTGATGTTGTCGCTCTCAAGCGTGGGCTAAGACAACCGCTGCTAAAACTAAAGTACCTAATCCCCTCTGACTCGCCCATCAACCTGCTGCAGTACGTCAAACAGGAACTCAACCTAGCCTATCTCTGCAGGTGCTCTACTACAAAGACAAATTCGCTTTCGCCACTGACATCATAAGCTTGCTCTACAAGGGCGCACGCTTCAACAAAGCCACCCTAACATGCGATATAGACGGGCTTTTGGAGTGCGAGGCGGAATTCCCCAGTCAAGACGTAGAGGTCACAGCCGCCAAGATTGCAAACGCCACCTACACCGAATACTCAGGCGCTGTCTCAGGCAGCGAAAGCTACGTGAAAATCGGCGGCATAGCCTGCGAGCGGATTACTTCTTGGAAACTACAAATTGACAACTCATGCAAAGCTGTCCCAGTTATACGGTCAACAAACGGGCACTTAGCCAAGTACCTGACATGGGGCAAGCGGCTTCTAACTGGAGAACTCAATTTTGAGTTTGAGAGCAAACAGGAAGCTGACGAAATCTTAGCTGACACTGAAAAGACAAGCTTGGAATTTGGGCTTGGCGGAGCAAACAAAGTTAACGTTGAGCACACCAAATGGGCTGATTTTTCGTTGAGCGGCAAATCAGAGGACCTAATCTACGCTAAGGTTCCGTTTACGGCTAGAGGACCGCTTAGCATCTTATAGTCACGGAGGAAAGAGAAATGAAAACCGAAAAATTGGAGATTGATGGACGCTTCGGCGAAGAATACCAGGGCACATATACCTTCGCTGAAATCACATGGGCAAAAAGAAACCGCATAATCCAAAAGCACACTAAATACAACAAGCTGTCCGGCGACGTTGAAAGCAGCGACTTCATAGCCATCCAAGCAGAAACCATCATCGCAAGCATGCATGGGCAACCTCAAAGCCACCCAATAACGCTTGAGAAGCTATTGGGAGAAGAAGATGGCGTTCCCATTGAGCTTGGGGAGCTTTTTTCTAAGGCTGTCAACAAGCTTAACGGCATGTCGCGGGAGGACCTGCGTTTTTTACTAGAGCAATTAGACGAGGAAAGCCGCACAGCTCTCTTGTCGAGTTTAGGCTATGTCAAAGCTTCGGCTGGACACCAACAGAACTTGCCAAGCAGCCAGCCCGAACAGTGCAGGAGTTCTGCCACATCTTGAATGTGATGGATGAAATGGCTGAGGAAGAAAAACGAAAGGCGGAGCGTGAAGCAAGACGGCAATAGAAGTAACCTTCGACATTCAAGGCGTGGAAGAATTCAAAGCGGCTATGCAGAGGTTTGATTCAGGCATGCAGCGACAGGTTCATAGCTTTTTGGTTAGCTGGGCTGCTGACGTCAAAGCTGAAGCCATGCGCCTTGTTCCTGTCCGCACAGGTTATCTTCGAAGTACCATCTATGCGAAGATTCAAGAATGGGTAGCTGAAATCGGCGCAGACGCCACTTATGCATTGTTTGTGGAATTGGGCACTAAGTACATGCAGGCGCAACCCTATCTTTACCCAACCATCCAAGAGTACCTTCCCCAACTGGAAACTGTCATCACTGCAGCTATTGAGCAAGCTAAAGCGGAGGCTGGACTTTGAGTTTTCGTGAAATTGCTGTAACTATTCGGGCGGTTAATCGTGCCAGCAATGAGTTTGGCAGAATTAAAACTGACGCTGAAGCCCTAAGTGCCCGTATTAAGAGTTTGGGCGCTGCCATGGCTGGTATCGGCGCTTCAGGCATGGCTATTGGCTACATCGCCAATCAATTCGGATTGCTCGACGACGCCCAAACTAAAACGTTCAACTCGGCGATGATGGTTGTCACGGCTATGGGTGCATTCATGACCACTAGCGTAGGCGTGGCTGTTGCCCAAAAAGTCTACTCAGCCGCTTGCTGGGTCGCCACCGCTGCACAGAACGCCCTAAACATCAGTTACGGCACCTTCTTGGCTCTAACTGGAGTGGGTATCGCTGTAATAGCGGCTGCTGCAGTTGCAATGTACAGCTTTGCCAGCAGCATGAATACGGCAACGTCAAGCATGCAGAACTTCAACTCCACAGCCAGCCAAACCACTACCGCGACTCGGGGCATCGTGCGATCTGGTGACATGGCGATCTATCGCCAAGGAGTCGAGGACACATGAGTGAGCCAGCAGCGCCCTCCGTCACTCTCTACTCGGGGGTAACAGGCGGTCCAATTAATCAAGCCGATATTCAGGAGCTAGCCGTGCACTTAGGCGGAACCGAGGAAGTCAGCAGTTTCGCCTATCGTCTCCAAAACTGGAACGGCAAATACAGCCCAAGCGGCTCTCCGATTGCCCTCGGTGAGGATGGCTATATTATGATGGGTCGAGGCGCAAGCTGTCCTCAGCTTATCACTACACGAAACGAGAACATGAAATTCCAGTCAAACCCCACCGAGCATTATGTCACTGTTTCGGGTCGTGACTGGGGCGAGCGGTTATTCCGCGAATACGTCACCGAAGGCTACGCCCTCATGAAAGGCGAGGACATAGTCAAGCATCTTCTTGATTATCATTCGGGTTTGCCTCATGTGAGAAGCGCAGTTGAGCTGGTCGAAAGTACGGATACAACATTTACCCGCTTGGATTATGAGAATAAGCAGGCTTGGGAAATCCTCAAGCAAATCGCTCAGGACAGTGATAAAGCAGGCGCTATTGGGTACGATTTTAGGGTGGCACCTGATGGTCGCTTTGAATTTTTTCACAGAGGCGCCAAAACAAGCTCCGTCAGCCTAACTGAGCGCATTGAAGAGGCAGAAACAGAGTCAGATATTCTCTCAGTCCGCAACAAAGTTACCATTTATGGCGCTGCAACTAAAAGCACACCTTTAGAGGTTGATGAAACGGTCGAAAGTCTCAACCCAGCCAGTGGTTACTGGACAGGATACGGCGGCTCCCTTTCCTTAGACGCCACTCGAAGGTATGGTTCCGCCTCCTCAAGCATCAAAAACACCACGGGCGCCGCTTACAACGCCGTGAGCATCTTCTATTTCACCGCAACCGTAAACGGCAACATGTACCCCAAACTATTCCTTGCTCTGCTTCGAGACGACCTTGTCAAGTCCGATGGCTTCTTGGTGATTTTGCATGACTCTTCATCACGGGTTTGTGGGCGTAACCTTTCAACCGTTAATAGCATTTCTGCAAGTAACGATTGGTCAACATTCCAGCTGGACGTAGGCATCGACCATGCAACAGATTGGGCGGCTCCTAGCGACTTTGACTGGGCGAACATCCGCACTGTAACCGTCACGGCTTATCTGGTTACTGCTGGTGTGAGCGGTCAAGTTTGGCATGGGCAGCTCTATTTCACCGGTGCAAGGTATAGCAATGTGCAAACTGATGCTGCAAGCATTGCCAGCTATGGCGAACGCCAGTACGTTGACATCGTCGAGGACCTCTACAGCGATAACGAGTGCATGCTTAGAGCCAAATCAATTCTGGCCTATAAGAAGCAGGCTAAAACTTCGCTGGTCGTGAAAAGCACCCTAATCGATTATGGTACCTCGCCCATTTTGCCCGGCGATATGATTGCGGTTACTCTGCCAAACGAAAGCATATCCTCTGTGAGTTTTCTTGTCAAAAGCGTGGATTATCACTTGTTGGCAGAAACCAACACGCTGGATGTTACTTTGAATCTTGGTTATCAGAAGCAGCTGATGGCGGACTGGATTTATGCCTTGAGAGCTAGGACGGACGCCCTAAACAACTACAAGGCAAGACGGTGACCCAAAAAATGAGCAAACAAATCCTAAAACAGTTTGAAAACATCAAGCCCGGCGACTTAATCGCTGTTGACTGGTGCGATGCATCGGTCGGTAAAAGCAGCGGCTCAGGCATGACCATCGATGTCCCAGTGAAAAGCTGGGGCATATTCGTTGGGCTAATCGGCGACAAAATTAAGCATATTGTGATTGCTCAGAACAGTTTCCGTTATGCCGATGGCCTGTTCGATTTAGACTACACAGCCATACCTCTGGGTTGGGCGCTGGGAGTAACCGTTTTGGTTAAAGAGCATATTCCAACTGAGTCGGCTAGCAGGCTTGTTAATAGTTTCATGATGGGCGGGCACCGCTCTATGAATCGTCCAAGAACTTTTCGAAGAGCACTTGCGCAGCGGAGGTTGAGCATCGATGGCGGACCCTATTAAACGTGCATTGACCAGAAGGCGCTTTGAACGGGGGCGCTTCATCGTTGAAGAACCCACTGCTAAACTAGTGTTGGGCGTCAAATTTGCAATGGGCATGACTGCTTTTATGTCGGCTCTTGAGTTAGCGCACTTAGCCATCTTGCACACTTGGAATGCAGAGATTTTTGCTTCCATCACAGGGCTAAGCGGTACTGTGATTGGTTTGTTTGTGGGGCAGAAAACATGACGAAGGGTAAACCTTGGCCTGCAGATGATGAGCGCAAACTCAGGGACTGGTATACTTCGGGGACAACTGACCTTGGCGTCTTAGCGTTTAGCTTCAACGGGGACTACACCGAAGAGGCGGTTCGCCAAAAACTCATAAAATTAGGGCTTGTGAAAGAACAACAACAGCCAAAAAATTCCCCTTGTTGTTGTTCTACCCAACTTGAAATCCCCAAAGAGCTGCCCAGCATCGAGGAGACGCTAAAGATGTTGGCTGCGGCACTGGAGGCGTTGAAGACTCCGGGGCTGGATAGAATTGAGATTTTACGTTTACGCGGTATCATAGCGGGCGCTAAAGTGTACCAAGAAAGGTTCGCCGAGTACGTTCGCTACCGTGAGCTTGAAGAGGAATTGTTGGAGGCAAGAGGGAAAATTGCGGAATTGCGCAAAAAGTCCGAGGGCAATGCATAAAGATAGGCTCTTTGAGGAAAGAGCGGGGCTTCGTTGTGATTTAGCGGAGGCTCAAGAGCAGACTGAGCGCCAAGCCAAAAGCTTGCATGGCGATGTTAAGAGCTTCTTTGAGCAGGTCTTTGGGTTTACGCCTTACCGCTATCAGCTAGAGCTTGCGGAATTGTTTGAGAAAAACCAGTTTACGGCTGTGCGTTGGGCACGTCAGACTGGAAAGAGCTTTTCGGTTTCGGCTTTGCTTCTCAAGTATGCTTGGGAGCATCCCGACAGCTACATAGCGATTGTTGGTCCAAGCTGGCGTCAAACAAAACTCAACATACGCCGCATGGGTGGTTTCTGTCGAAAGCTTCCCCAACAGCCAGGCCTACACATCCAGAAAACAAGGATTAGTCTTCCAAACGGTAGCATGATTGAAGCCTTCCCCAACAACCCCGATACAATCAGAGGGCCTACGTTCAAAGTTATCTGGATCGAAGAAGCCAATTTTGTGCCTGATGACGAGGAGCTATATGATGCTATTCTGTTTACGCTTGGAACAACCAACGGCAAGCTAATCGCTACATCTACGCCTTGGAATACGGATTCGCTGTTTTGGAAGATGTGCAACCACAAGGATTATTCTGATTTTGCGCGGTCGCATGTTCGGTGGAGTGATGCATTAGAGCCTAATGGTCCGCTTAAGCCTGCTATTGTTGAGAAGATTAAACGTCAGTTCGGGGATGACCCGCAACGTTGGCGTCGGGAGATGGAGGCAGAATGGGCAGAAGACGAAGATGTCTGGCTTGCTCAAAGCTTAATCGTTGCTTGCGTGGGTACGGTGAAGAATTGCGGAGAAGACCTCCAAGAGTTCAACCCTGAAGCTAGCTGTGAAGGCGACTTTTTTGCTGGACTTGACTTGGCGCAAACCCGAGATTACTGCGTGCTCTCTGTAGTTGAACGCCTAAATGATAAGCTTTTCCTTCGGCACCTAAAGATTTTCCAGCAGCCTACGCTATACGCCCACGTTCTCGGTTACCTCAAAGCGCTGCAGGATAGATGGGGCGGATTCCAGAAAATACGAGTGGACTTCACACGGGAAGGTCCAAGCATTATTGCCGATATGGAAACTGCTGGAATAGAAAACGCTGAAGGAGTAAACTTTAGCGTGCCACGAAAGAGCGAGATGGCAAGCCTGCTAAAGCAGCGTATGATGAACAAGCAGTTCTACTATCCGCTGCTCAACTGGGAACGACCCTACAGAGGTGACCTCTGCACTGAGCTAAACGTTGAACGCTATGACCTACGCAAGGACGGCACCATAGGCTACTCACACCCAAACGGAACCCACGACGACGTCTTTTGGAGCATAGCACTAGCCGTGTTTGCCACTGTTCAGATGGAACCAGAACCGTTCCTAGCAGTTATCCCAAGGTGACCAAAAAATGACAAGAAGACGAAATGAACCCTTCCGTATAACCCAGTTCCGAAGAATCTACAACCGAGAAGAAGGAAAATTTACCTTCAACATGAGCTACGAAACCCATACTAAACCGACACCTCGCAGTCTGGTTGTTGCTGAAGCCTTCGGCTTAGGTATCGATGAGGCTCAGAAGTTCAAGGTTTTAGATGCATCGTTAAAGATTGGACCCAAAGACATAGTTTACATTACGGGTGATAGTGGTAGCGGTAAAAGCGTTCTGTTACGTGCTATTAGGGCTGACTTAGGTGATGAAGCCATTGATTTGTCAGAGGTTGCAGTTGACCCAGACAAACCCTTGATCGAAACGGTAGGCACAACAGTTGAAGAGAGCTTAGAACTGCTAAGCAAAGTCGGCTTGAACGACGCTTTTCTGTTCCTACGCACATATAGTCAATTGAGCGATGGCCAACGGTACCGTTACCGAATCGCCAAGCTAATCGAGAGCGGCAAACAATGGTGGCTCATGGACGAGTTCGCTGCATGCCTAGACCGAGACACCGCAAAAATCATCGCCTACAACCTACAAAAGATTGCACGACAGCAAGGCAAAGCAGTCATTGCAGCAACGACCCATAGTGATCTACAAAAGGACCTCAAACCGAGCGTACTAGTGCGTAAACGGTTTGGGGAAGAAATCAAAATAGAATACTACCCAAACATTCCAGCAGCCGAATGCAGTCTAATTCGAGAGATGACAATAGAAGAAGGCACAAGAGAAGACTGGCAAAAACTCAGCGTTTTCCACTATCGAGGACACAAAGTGGCGGTTCCAAGAAAAATCTTCCGCATAGTAAGAGGCGATGAACTCTGCGGCGTCATAGTCTACAGTTACCCACCACCAGCGTGTTATGGTAGACGCTTAGTGTTACCTCGAATGACAATTCAAGAGATGAATAAGAAGTTGAGCATTATTAATCGTGTAGTTATTCATCCAAAATATCGGACTATAGGTTTAGGCACGAAACTAATTCATGACACTCTGTTGTTAGTAGGCACTTTTTATGTTGAGTTGATTGCCGTTATGCCGAAATACTCACCGTTCGCAGAAAATGCGGGTCTACAAAAAATTGCTGTGCAGCAAGAGGTTAAAAGCGTTTGTGAAGTCTCTAAAACGCTCGTGGAACTAGGCTTTAATTTACAGCTTCTATGTAGCGAACGCTATGTCTATAACAAACTTAGGAATTTAAGTTCTAAAGAAATAGAAGTCCTCAAGCTGTCTTTCGCTAAGAATAGTCACCCGCGATTCAAAAAAGAATTTGCAAGTAGACATCAACCTTTTGGAAAGACACCCGAATATATTATGGCTGTGAGCCAATCAAACATAGAAAAGCTAGCACGTCTAGTGAAGATTACTGGGATCCTAAATCAGACAAAAGTTTACTTGCTATGGATGAAACAGTAACATTGCTTATTATGGTTACTTTTCGGGGGATGGTTCTTTCAAAAAGCTAAAGCTATATTGCCCTAATTGAATTAATACCTGCTATTTTTTTCAATTAGCAATAATCTTTTAACCACTTATAACCCATATTATCAAAAAGGTGAATACTTGAAAGTATCTGCCAAATTTGGGCTTACAGCAGTAGAAGCTGTCAAGTTAATTCAAAATGATCTTGCCAATACACCCGAAGAAGCTTGGGGAAAAGCAGGACATGAAATTCTGAAGAGAGCGGTTTACATTAGGAAAGGTTGCCCAAAGGCTGCTTTCCTCGGACTTTGTGAAGAAGGGCTAGTCAAAGGGATTCCTAGAGGAAAATATACTAGATCAATAAAGAATAAAGCGTACGCGTTAAAGGCACTCGGACGTCTTCAAGCTGACCCTTCCCTTGCAAAAGATCCAAAATTACTTTGGTTAAGTATTTCGCCTAACCCGATTATTTCGCATAATTATCAAATGAATGTTGTAATTTCCTTATGGAAAGAAAATTTACTGCTCGCTAAAAGTCAGAAAATAGGATACTTTTAAGTCGAAAAGGCAACTGGAGCAGAAATAACATAGATGTGAGCGCTTTTTTAGGGGTTATTGTCTTTCTTGACATGAAAATGTCGATAACAATTATATGCGCAAGTATGCGCATTAATACGCATGAGCTCGTCTGCTAGAAAGAAAGAACCGCTAAACGTTACAATCGATAAAGATGTTAAGGAAAAAGCCATAACGGAAGCACATAAAAAGAACATACCGCTCTCACGACTCATTGAAAATTTTCTTAAATTCTTTGTAGACCCTCAAGTCTACTGCTACCATTGTGGAAAAGAATTCCATTCTTCGGAGACACTTGTGTGCACTAAATGTTCGTCAATGAAGTGCCCCGCCTGTGGAAGTTGTGCGTGTAGTTTAAGCGAAGAAACATCCAAGGCAATATTCTACATGAGAAGAGTGTATGAAGACCTCTTAGCAGGGAGAGTAAAAGAACAGTAATAATTGCTATGAACAAAGGTGAAAAGATTGGTTCAAGACGTTCAAAATCAAAAGCCTGAAAATGAAATAGAACTCGAAAAAGTAGGCGTTGAAGGACTAAAGAAACTAGTCACCGTAGAAAGGCCTGAGAAAACTTACCACGTTATTGTCAGCATTAACAGCTATATCACTTTACCTTCAAATTTGCGCGGGGTGCATATGAGTAGGTTTGTAGAGTCTGTTGAGGATATTCCAAGTTCAACCTCCGCAATAGAAGACTTGGCGCAACAGATAGCGGTTGAGGCTTTCAAGAAACATGGATTCCATTGTAAAACTAAAATTTTTGGGGAGCTTCCCTTTGATAGAATAAGGCCAAGTGGCAAAAAGGAAAATTCAATCGCCAAGATGTTTGCCACTTTCTCAACAAAGACAAAAAAGAAGATGGCAGGTATCTCGGTAAATGGAGCTTTAGCCTGCCCATGCTCTAAGGAAATGTGCAATGGGCTAACACATAATCAACGTGGCAATTTGAGTGTCGAAATTGACATTTCAAATAACAATGTTGAGCTTTTAGATGTTATCGAAATATGCAATCAAAGTTTTAGTGCTCCAACATTCTCATTGCTTAAAAGACCTGAAGAGAAACAAGTGGTTGAACAAATGCATGAAAACGCACGATTCGTTGAGGATGTAACCCGAAAGTGCGTTCAACTACTAAAAGAAAAGTATCCGACAAAATATTGTGCTGTAAAGTGCGTAAGCATGGAATCTATTCATGACCATAACGTTTGCTCCGAATGGCGAGGCATTCTATGAGAGGCAAAAAGATGTATAGACTTAGAATAGAAACAGAATTTGACGCCGCACATAATCTCAAAGGCTACGAAGGTAAATGTGCAAATCTCCATGGGCATACTTGGAAAGTTGAGACATTCATAGTTGGAAAAGAACTCGATTCGATAGGAATGATAATGGACTTTGGATTGTTAAAAAAAAGACTTACTGAAATCACTGAGACTCTAGATCATTCGTACCTTAATGACAAGGCAGAGATTGGTAATCCCACTTCTGAAAATATCGCTAAATACATTTTCGACCAAATGAAGCTTCCGGATGGTGTGAAATTAGAAAAAGTTAGGATTTGGGAAAGCCCAAGAAGTTGGTGTGAATATTATGAATAAACAAAAGATTGCTGTAGTGTTGTTAAGTGGTGGATTGGATTCAACGACCGTTGCAACGTTAGCGAAAAGCCAAGGTTATGATATTAGCGCCATCACTTTTAATTACGGGCAAGTCTTAAGCAAAGAAATCAAATCTGCTCAAGAGACATCAAAAAGATTAGGAATAACTCACAAGATTATTGACATATCAAACTACAAGGATTTGGCTTGGTACTCAGCGTTGACACACCCTGAGATGTTCAGTGTTCCAAAAGAGCGAAGCATCAATGAAATGAGTGATAGCATCCCAATCACCTATGTTCCCTTAAGAAATACCTTTCTTATAGTCATGGCTGCCGCCTTACTAGAATCCCAAATATTAGAAAAAGTTGAACTTGAGAAAGTTGATCCGCAATTAATTGAAGCTAGGATTTTCATTGCAGCGAACGCTTTAGATTATTCAGGATACCCTGACTGTCGACCAGAGTACTACCAAAGACTCAATGAACTTATGAAAATAACTAGCAAGGTCGGTATTCAGTACAAAATAGAGATGAAAATTGAAACTCCTCTTTTGTATATGACTAAGAAAGAAATTGCCGAATTAGGGTTAAAACTGAAAGCGCCCTTGGACCAAACATGGAGTTGCTATGTTGGCGGTGAGATACCTTGCCAAAAATGTGATTCCTGTAAACTTAGGGCTCAAGGCTTCAAAGAACTGGGAGTTAGTGACCCGCTCATTGCTCGTCTACAAAAAGAGGGAAAAATGTGAAGATATGCGAGATTTTCCACTCCATTGAAGGCGAAGGAATAGAGATAGGAAGACCTCAAGTTTTTGTAAGATTGACCGGTTGCAATTTACAGTGTCAGTGGTGTGATACCAAATACTCGTGGCTTCAAGGAAAAGAAATGACTGTTTCTGACGTAGTTGAAAATATAGCAAAATACCCCTGCAGGACTGTCTCCATTACAGGAGGGGAACCGTTGCTTCAAAATGCTGAATTGAAGCAGTTAATCTCTAAACTTAAAGATAAGAGGTACATTCTATGCGTTAATACCAACGGGACTATTTTTGACCGGGCAATTTTTGACAAGGTAGACTTAATCACGATGGATTGTAAGTGTCCTTCTTCCGGAGAAGTAAGTGATCTGAAAGTATTGCAAGCAACCCAAAGCAACTACAGACAAAAAACGCAATTCAAATTTGTAATTTCAGATGAAAACGATTATGCATATGCCCGTCAAACTATAGAGTCAACATTGCTGCATGGAAAAACGAATCTGATTTTTCAGCCTCAATGGTCAAACAAGTCGTTTTGCAGAAAACTAGCCGAATTGATTCTTAGGGATGAATTACAAGTGAGGTTACTTTTACAGCAGCATAAAATTATCTGGGGAGATAAAAAAGGCGTTTGAGCTATAGTCGCTCATATATCGACAGATAATAATACGCCTTTTTCCCAACTATCAAGCCTTCCCGTTGTTTACATGCTTCAAACTTCGGGCAAAGTAGCGAGTTGCTTTCTTGAACCTGCATCTTTTTTTCACTTAGGGGACTCTCTTTGGCAAGGGTAGTAATGGGAGCTCCGCTTAACTCCATTCGACCGATATTCTCTAAGAATAGCACCTTTAACATTTCATCGAATGATTTACGTTTTAAGCGCATTTTTTCGCAAATATCTTCCCTAAGTGCGGGTATCTCAATGAAAACGCTTTTTTTGTGATGTAAAGCGCAGAAGTCTCGATAGTGATTTTGAACGGTCTCCTTAAAATTTAGTGGACCCAAATTTGGCAGGTTATTTATTATATAGATACGTCTACTAAAAAGATGTCTTTGCGTAACTCCTAACCTTTCACACCAATCAGATACTACTTCTACAGCAGTTTGATTGAGGCTTAAACTTTCTTTTTCGGAAATGTCTTTTATTTCTGTCAGCGTTAAACCCTTACTATAAGTTGGGGTCTTTTCCAGAATTTCGATGAAATCTTTGTAGAACCGATATTTCAAAAGGAAGTATTCATGGATTTTTTTCCAATTGTTATTTTCAAAGTATTCAAGAAATTGCTTAGTTTCACTATTTGAACTGAAAGTTTTTCCTTCTTCCGTTAGTAGACCAATCATTTGAAGTTCAAGGACTATTTCGTTTCCTCTATCAAGACTTAACCCTAGTTCATTGGAAACGCTTTTTGTATCTACTATTTTTTCTTTGTAAGCTAAACTGCAAACTTGGATGATACGCTTCAACGTTACCGGTCTGATGGTTTTTCGGATTGTCATTTTAGGCACCTGGGAAGTAAAACTTGGTACGTTTTTTTGCATATTCAAACGCTTTCTTGGCCCATTTTGCGTTTCTAAATCGGTATGTTAGATATTCCTCTACTCTGTTCTCTTTTATTGCTGTCTTTGTTTGTTCTATTTCGTCCCACAGAATCCACAGATTATGAAAAGTTAGTAATTCGCGACTTTTTCTTAGTTCTGTTAAGGTGTGTTTTTGGCATATCGGACAATTGCACGGTGAAGAATCAGAATAGTCATGAAGGTCTCTGAACTCTTTGCGTCCATATCCAGGTAGCGAGTAATTTCTGTTTCCAGATGCTACCACAAAAAATGAAGAATCAAAAGAATCGACTCCGAGATATATCAGCAGGTGAGTTACGAGCGGACTTCCAAGGCCATAAACATGAACGGGTTTTTCACCTGCTTCTAATTTTACCGCCAGTATGAAGTCAACTAAAGAGCGATAGTTACTATATCTAGGCATTAGACTTCCAATTGCATACCCATCAAAGTCTCCGTATCTTTTCAAGTTTCTAATGACATTTCGGAGCACTATCGGGTCATAACCATTTATGCTTGCATAAAGAAGCATCGCAGGGTCTTTTCTCAAGGATAACGCTAATTTAGCGTTCTTTACGGTTCTAGCGATTTTCTCGTTCTCTGTCAGTGCTTTGCATTGAATAGGAAAATCTAAAGTTGAAGCGATGTCAGCTCCCATTTTCTCTTGAATTTCAAGTATTCTCTCCGGTCGGATAGTTAGGCGATATTTTTTATAGATAAAGCCGCCGCTATCCGCAAATGTAATCCCAAAGAATCTAACGAAAGGTTGGACGCCTGTTTTGAGAATTGTTCCTAAATGTCCGCCTCTGTTCATAGATAGGAACGCTGCGTTAAAAAGAGCCGTATTTATATGTGGAAATTTTTCCCAGTATCGCGGTGTATTCCATCCCCCCTCTGCGCCAAGATTATGAACTGGAAAGAGCACAGGCGTTTTAAGAACTCCATGCTTGGTGTTTAGCTCCCCTACTCTAGCAAACCCATCGGATGCTGTTACTTCGAACATGTGATCGCCTTATTCAAAAACTTCGAAAACATCTGGCAGGAGTTCGCGTATTGTTGTGCCATTAAGTGTTGGAGAACCCATTTCTATGCCCATATCGATGGCTTGATTGCATATCATAAGCATCCTGCGCACGTTTCCCTCAGCGACTTTATGAATCTCAGTTAATGCATCGTCAGTGAATGGGAAAATATTTGCGTCATCATTATCTGGGCTTATTCGATAATAGTCTAAATAAGAGACTATGAATTTCTTAAGGTCTTCTTTATTTAGTGCTTTCAGAGTTATTTGCCTAAAAATTCTCTCAGAGAAAGCGTGATATTCTTTTATTATGTCAACCCAGACGTCAGGGGCGCAGGCTATAATCAAGCATAGGCCTTGGGGGTTGAGGTCAATCAGGTGTCGTATGCTATTTAGGATTTTTTGTTTGAGCAAATAGTTTACGTTTTCGATCGCTTCAAACTCGTCTATAAGAAGACATATCAACCGGTTATCCATGAGAGATAATATTTGTTTTAAACTCATGAAGGCTCTTAGGGCTCTTTCGTCGTTATCTATAGCCATTACAACGTCTAGTTCTCTTCTATGATCAAATGGTATGGGTTCGCCGCATAGATATTTCCAAGCGACGAATTTGCACTCTTCTAACGTCATTTTTAGAAAAGCGGTTGCAAAATCGGTGTATTTAATCTCGTTTTGAAGTCTTCGCTTCCCAATCTCTAATATTTCTGGAAGAAGAACTTCACCTTCATTAACTTTTTTTCGCAGGTTCTGTTCTCCTGTGGCGTATTCAAGAAATTGCCAAACAAGTTTTTCTAATCGTTCAAATCCAAATTCAAACATGAAATTAGAGTATAGCGTTAGAACCCTCTCGCCGGGAGTTGCCAAATAGATGGCCAAGGCGTTTTCAACTTGCTGCTCTAGTTGTTTTTTTATATATTTCATAGTGTGAGTTTTTCCATTTCCATAACTTCCAATGAGGATGATATGGGATGAAGTTCCGTTTAGAGAAGATTTGATTACTGCTTCGACCATTTTCATTTCTTTTTTTCGTGACACATATAGTGGGAGTTTTTCGTCGGGTATTCCAACGTATGGAAATGGGTTTGATTTCAGCCCATACTGATCGTATTTTTTTGGGTTTTGTTTTAGTTCTAAAGTTGTGTTTCCTGTTTTCATTTAGCTCTCTCCTGAGTGCTTCTTTATAATTCTTTAGACTTCTATAGAAGCATCCATTTATAAATATTTTCAAACGCCAATAGACGGATAAAGAAGTAAGTTGAAAGAGGAACAATACATGGCTAAGAAGTTTACAATGTCACTACCTGACTCGATGAATAAAGCGCTTGAAAAAGAGCAAGAAAAACGAAAACTAGGAAGCATCCAGGAGACCATCCGATTTATTCTTTCAGATTATTTTAACACCGAAAAGTAAGTATTGATTTTTACTTAATTTTTCAAAAGTTTAAAACCCGCCATGAATACAGTAATCGCTAAAGTTAAGGGAGGGTATGGCTATGAAGTACTTTATTCCTGAATGGAACGACCGAGTTGATCCAAACTACGATTTCATAAACGACATACACTCCTCCAAGCACAATGAAGACCCTACACGTAATGATGTATACATGTGGGAAATTTTCGGGATAGACAAAGTACCATTTGATGGGATCTTGATTTCCAGAATTGTCATCGAACAAGAAAAGAAAAGAAATAGGCAAATCAAAGAGGAAGGCATTCATAGCGCTTTACGTCTCCCAAAAAACTTTGAAATAATCGGTGATTGTGGAGCGTTCGGGTACATAAATCGAAAAGTACCACCCTACGATCCAATCGAGATACTAGAGTACTACAAGAGAGTTGGATTCAACTATGGCGTCACAGTAGACCATCTAGTAGTGCCTCAATTCGTGAATGAAAAAGATGAACGAATCAAAATAACCTATGAAAATGGCGTCAAAGCTTTAGAGGAATGGAAAGCTAGATACAAAAACGATTTTCAGCTTATCGTGGCCATTCAAGGATGGGAAATAGCTGACTATCTAAACATGTACAACAAATATATCGAACATGGCGCAACCCATTTAGCATTTGGAGGCTTAGTACGACGCCCCACCACTTTTGTTAAAGACCTACTCCAACATGTAATCTTGGAGATAAAGCGAACAAAAAAATATCCAGAGTATGTTCACTTCTTTGGATTGGCACGAGCGACATTATTCCCTCAACTAAAGGAACTTGAAGAACTAGGAGTCAGAGTTGGATTTGATTCAGCCTCATATCTTCGAAAAGCTTGGTTATCAACTCCAACATCCGAACTTAACTACTTAACCCCTAACGATGGCTACACTGCAATCAGAATCCCGTTTGTAGGCAGAAAAAAATTAATTCCTGAAATAGCAATAATTAAAGAGACCTTAAAAGACGCTGAACAGAAATGCATGCAAGAAATAAGAAGATATGAAAAAGGTCATTCTACTGTTGATAATGTTTTATCGACGATTTCCGAGTTTGCTAAACTAAATGGAAATAAACAGTTTTCTGAGTTATACAAAAGAACTTTAGTTGATCAACCATGGAAAAAATGTAAATGCCCTATTTGTAAACAAATCGGTATTGAAGTCGTTTTGTTCAGAGGAAACAACAGAAATCGTCGTCGTGGTTTTCATAATGTATTTATCTTCTATAATATGCTTAAGAACGAAGGAACATGGCATCTTTTTACCAAAACACCTATGCAAGAAACTAACAAAACAATAGAACTAGATACTATAACGAAAGAGGAAAAAGTTCTTGTCATCACTGGTTGCACAAAGAAGAAAATAACTTCCAATCCTTCGTCTAAGCTACCGGCTCATGAGTTGTATCAAGGGCGTCTTTTTAAAACCGTCAAAAAATACTCGCAGATGATGGGGTTTGATTACCTAATCATCTCTGCAAAATATGGCTTACTTAGACCAACAGAGATTATTGAGGGTTATGAAAAAGTTCTGCGGACTAAAAAAGACATTGAAGAAATTCGACCGCAGGTAGAAGAAAAGTTGGGTCCAATATTGACTAGTTATGATAAAATTGTCGTTATTGCAGGTGAAAATTACAGAAAGGCGCTCAAAACTGTCTGGGATGATCGTTTCTTTTTTGTCAAGGCAAAAGGTTACGGCGATTTATGTTCAATTGTTGAGAAGTCGTTTTGCAAAAACACGAAGTTACATGATTTCTGAGAAAAAATTATTGATAAAAATGTGGAAAGAAAGGTCCCTTTGGAATGCGATCAAGCATCGAAAGATCTAGAGAATCTTTATCAGAGAGTTCCCAAACAAAATCAAAAAAAGTTTTAGCTGATTTAATAAAATCAGGTTCCTCAGTATAAACCCCACATTCCGGATTCCAATTAAAACTATTCTCCAAAAGATTAGCTGACCCCAACAATACAGCACCGTTAGAAGGATCGCCAATTATGAAAAGCTTTGCGTGAATACCAAATTCATTTCTTAAATCATTCGACTCACGCTTTAATTGACTAACTCTAGCGAAACCCTTAAACCGAGTGTACGTGTGAACCTTGACAGCGGCGCTTTTGTCACCTAACCCCTTAAGAAGACCATCTCTAAAAATCTTCCATCGCTTCCTATTCTGGTGCAAACGACATATGATGCGCACTGTATACCCATTGGTTATCAGCGTTCTGATCATAGAAACATACTTTTCTATTTCATAATCTGTATAGGGCGTCATGATGCAGATTTCTTTTGTCGAGAGTTCCTCTGCAATTCCCTTAGAAAATAATTTGTTCATCATATCAACATAGGTCGCGGATGATATTGTTGCTAGGTTGGGCCATTTACACTCAAGATTGTAAACCTCTCGCTGCAACTCTGGATTTTCACCCTTAAAGTTATCAATTCTCTCTTTACCAAGGTTCTGAGGAAGAGGCAAGTATAAACAAAGTAAAAGGGCGAAAATTGTTTGTTGCTCAATGCGTTAATTCGATTGTGTAGTATGCTTCTTATTACAGCTTGTATTGAATTTGCAAAGTTTGGAGTTGTATTATCACCTAGAAAGCTTTTCATCTCTTTGATTTTTTTAACTCTTTCTTCATTCTTTGCGAATGAGCGCATTACGAAACTAAGGTATTCATTTAGATCTCCGGTAATTTCTTGATTTGCTGTGAAGGTGCTTCTGAATACGACAGAATATTCATCCACTCTTACCTCATTTCCGAATAATCTCTCAAGTATGGTGACTATACAATCGAGTGGAACCTGAGAAAGACTGAGGACATAGGGCAAGTATAATTGAGGATAGATATCTTGCAAAAATACAATCTGATTGATGACTCTTTCAAGCTTATTCTTAGCCAGATGGAATTTGCTTGCTAGGACCCCCAATTCTTCAAAATTTACTTGTTTGTTTGCATTAGATAATTTTGATGATTTAAGACTGCCGAGTAATTTGCTATCCTCAATTCCCAGATTTTCTATCGCCAAATCCAGTGTAGTCATCACAGCATCAGGTCTTGAAATTATCGCTTGAAGCGTTTGCTCAACATTATTTCCAAGGTGTTTTAGCGCTTCAACTAAACTTAGTTCTTCGCTATCTCTTTCAAACGGTATATTCAATGAAGCTAACAAGCTACAAGTTAACTTTTCATCCAGTTCTATGTCACCAGGAAATAGAGTTTCAAAAAAGGCCCGTCCACTTAACCAATTTCCTGTTTCTGCACTAAACGAAGTTATTGCGGCGACTCGCTGAATGATTGGTTGTTCCAAAATAGCTTTGTTCTTTTTCATTGTAAGAAAATGGAAAGACTGCAGAAGTTTTCGGTAGTATTCGGTGTCAGTAGGAAAATAAGAAGCCAGTTCAGAGATGCTTACAACCTTAATTTGCTGATCTTTTGCAGCTACCATGAAGTGCCTACAGAAAAGATCCTTTGAGACAAGAAGGGTTTGAAAAAAGAACAATGGTTCGCTGCTTAAAAGCGCTATCTTGCCTAAAGGCTGAACATGATTGTTGTAAGATAAGTTGAGGTGCTCCGCAAAAGCAGCAATCGCCACACGGTATTCATTTTCATCCTTCTGGACTTTTTTCTCTAGAATTTCTGTTTTAATTAAATTATTCAGGAAGTCTGTTTTGAGGGCTATATCTGCAAGGTAAATATAGAGGCTTTCAGGGGATATTCCCCAATAGTTGTCAGGCAATTCAAGCTTTTTCAGTTTCTGCTTCAACAAGTTGGACTCCATCAGCAAACCACTGCAAGGTCTTTTTTCGCGATAACCCTCTTGGATCATTCATAGTTGCGCAACCATACTGGAAAATACAACTTGGACAACCATCGTCACATTTACAACGTGACAAGTGGGTTTCGAACAATTTCATGATATAGATAAAGTTCTTGTATTTTCCATCTTCCATAGCTGTGACTAGTGTTGTCACTCCTGAACCGCCTGGTTCATTATCATAGACATAAGAATATTCCTCATCAAGCACTTCACCAATATTTCTTATGTGAACCCCTGCAGCATTTTGCAGTCCTAATCTTAAACCATGGGCAAGCGTATGTGTAACCGCTTCGTCTCCGGATATCTTCATTCTAATGCCAAAGGTAGTGAAAATTGAAGCTAGGCGGATATATTTTTTAAGGGTTGAATCATGGCTTGGATTTCTGCAGCAAACATGGTTACCTTGCTGAGAAACAATCCAGTTACAGTCTGGTTCACCACAGATCTCATAATGCTTAGGCACCCGGTCGACATAACCATTCTCATAGATATTTCTATATGAGTCAGTTAAAGTAGCTAATTTTAATTCTCCATAATCAATCGAACCAATATCCATGCCGTTGTTATTTTTTATTACCCAACTTAAGGTTGGCTTGAACTCTATAACCTTCGTTTCAACGTTTGGAATTGTAGATTTAACGGTTTCTTTTGGATCAGCACTATGGATTTCCGATGGTTTAAGTTGGCCCCGTCCTGTCTCAACGTTGACCCTTAAAGGGTAATTTGTAGGATAGACCTCTACTTTGTTTGGGGTATGTGTCTCTAACATTTTAAGGGGTCCCCCACAATCGCACTCTTGCTTTCCTAGATCGTCGTATTTACTAAAGCAGCGTGGGCAAAAAAGCACATCTGGAAATATTTTTTTAACTTCTTCCCTTCTCCAGGAATCAAAAGTTACTCGGCAAGTAACCCTTTTCTGTCGAGAAAACGTCGTGACGGAATAGGGATGATATTCCTTTAACGCCATTTGAATACCTCTAGCCTCGAGCATCGGAGTAAATCTGCCTTCATTTTGGTCTTCTTTATAGTATACAACGTCAATCTCGTCCTCGAGTTTCCTAATATCAAAAGCATATTTTCCCTCAGGAGTCTTTGTGTGAAATTTAGAATAGAGCATTTTTTCTACGTCTTGTTGTAACCTATAGAGTTCAATGTCGGATTCTTCAGCGCTCTTTTGCTGTAAATTCAAACGTTGCTCTTCTTCGGCGTCAAGTTTGCCTTCTTTCTTTTCCTCTATGTCATCAAGTTGGTCTCTAAGTTTCCTTCTCTCTATTCTGATCTCCTTTACGAAATCTTTACCCAAGGATGAGAAATGTTTGCCGAAATTGTTTAAGGTATCTTCTATCATGTCCGAAAATCTTTCGGAGGCATTAACTACTGTCTCAAGACAACCATTGGTTTGGCATTTCCCTTGGTATACAGAAGAGTATCGTCGTCCACATTTAGGGCAGAAACTGTAATCAAGCAAACCTTTCAACCATAATCTGGCTTCAACTCTATTCTCGTCAATTACTTTCTGTAGAACACCCAAGCGGTCTCCATTGTTGAGCTCACTATTCTTACTGTTGTAAACACTGGTAAATGTTTGAATGTCGTCCGGTTTGTTTGTTTGATTCCCTTTTCTTACGAATTCTTCACCATCACTGATTCTGTTACCATCTGGTCTTGTCTCTTTTTTCCATGGAATCCAGAAGCGAGCTGCAATAAAATCAAAAAGAGCCCATGATAATGAGATCTTCATGACCTCAGGGTTGTGTTCATTAAGTGGTACTGGTTGCGCATTTGATTGGATTAATTCCAGAGGGTTTCTATAGTAGTAATAGTCGATAGGATTTCTCTTGCTTACCGTAAAAACAAGAGATTTCTTGCTGGCTCGACCAGCGCGCCCAATTCTTTGGAGATACGAATTGATATTTGGAGGAGTACCAAACAAGCATAAAATATCCAAATCGCCGATGTCAATGCCTAACTCCATCGCTGGACCTGACGAAAGAAAATTTGGATAAATACCGTTTTTAAACTGGAATTCTAATTCTCTTCGTCTTGTCTTGTCCGTGGATCCCTTATATGCTTCACTTAACAGCATGATCGGAGACGAATAATTAATTCGGAATGCGGTTTTGCTGTAATTTGGCTTAAAAAGGTCAACCCGCTCATTGTATTTTCGACTAAAATTCACGCAGTTACTAGTGTCATCCCCTAGTTGACTTAAAATGGTTGGTTTGAATTCATCTTTTTCGGGATTCCATAACATGGGTCTATCTTTTGAAACCAAATTACAAATTATTTTATCCGGATTTATCCTTAACCGACCCTTTTCTTCTAGCACTAATTTCTTTGTTTTTAGCCGATCTAAAACAAGGTCAAATGACTCTTCTAACATAACTTTTTCAACGAACTTTTCAACCGTTATCGTTCGCATCGTGTAGAGATTTTTAAGAAAGTGAGTCTCTTCTTTACTAAGCGTTTCATCTAAGTTAAGCCTTAAATCGATAATGCCTGAGGAAACAATTTTAGAAATGTGAGGATTGTTTTGGAACTTACCAAAAAACATCCCTCCAAACAATCGAACATCTATTTCTTCGTTTAAAAATTTTTCTTTAGCCATTTGCCGTGTCTGATATCGAGGACTGATCCGCTCCAAGAGATCGACGCCATAGGTTCTTGCTGAATCATAAATTTCTTGTCGAAGGTTTAATTCTTTTAAGACATTGCTATACAACTCGGATAGTGTATTTTCGCCTTTTTCAAGCGCGCTAATCATCAACTGGTCGACAAACCATTCAGCTTCAGGTTCCTGAAAAAATCGATTAAGTCTTTCCATGTCATTGTGGGAGTCTGAAAAGGACAGAACTTTAGCCCCTTTTAACACGATAGGCATTCCAGTCAAGTCTGAATGACCAACTATCTTTCTGAGTGCGTGCTGTGATGAGGTGACCGCCACGTTATCTGGGGCTCGCGCAAGTGGCATAAACCTCTTTCTATTATACCTTTTACCCTTGTGGTAACATGGAACAGCTTTATGGGAAGCAATAGGTCGTTGGATTTTCAGATTTTGGTCAAGCAACCTATACTCTTTAAAATCGACATTCTGAAATGTCGATTCATGATCAGTATGCCCACAGTCAGGTACTGCGAATTGACTTTGAGACTCAGGACATGAATAAGCATAAGTAAAGTCGAATAGTCCAGCAAGGTAGAAATTCTTTGAACCACATTTGCAGGTTGCTGGTGGCTTCACTGAGTTGATTACCTCTCTACAATTGTCATTATCACAGACCCATGGCAAGTGTAATATGGGATGCATGGCAGCGCCACAATCGCATAAACCAGTATGATTCCCGGCAATTTTGGAGCCACACTTGGGACAAACGACAGTTTCGCTAGTCAGCAATTCTAATTCTGATTGACAGTTGGAGCAACGTTTTGTTGGTTGAGGAACTTGGTAGTTAAGGCAGGCAGGATTAGTGCATGTCAGGTTCTTTCCTTGTTCGTCAAGAAGCATTCTAGATCCACATTTGTCACAATGCTCGGTATAATTCTTTTTTACGATTTTCCCACATTTCTTGCATTTAAAGAAGGGGCGCCAAATAACTTTGATTAGACTTGTGTGTTCACCTGTGCAATCGCAAGTTGGGACATCGAAGGCAACATTTTTTCCTTCAACGCTCGATATCACTGGTGTCAATTTTAGACATTTGGGGCAGAACCAGGATTCGACTGCTTCTTCATCGCATTCTCGACATGCTGTCATTTTAGTTATAAAATGATGATGGCATTTTTCGCATTCACTTTGAGGGTCTTCATAGATAGTGCCGCAATTTATGCAGGTGTAAAAACCGTCCACAGGCCAAGCAAAGAGATGGATCCTGTTTTCAAGAATTCCGGACAATTCTCCGATGTTGAAAAAATTTTCAATTAAATTGTCGACCTGATTTTTCCCGAGATGCGGATATTTTGCTTCGATGATTTTTTTTATATCTTCGGGTAAGCTAGCCTTATGCAGTAACTGGAAATGGAGCGCGCGAATAATACTGAGTTCAGGATGGTCTTTTGTCTTTGTTATGCTCTCAAATATACTTCCAGCTAAGAAGTCTTCAAGGTCTTTATCGCTCTCTAATTTTCTTGTAGGACATTCTGCTATGTTAAAAGCGTTTAGTAAAGGTGTAAACAACCCATTGCTATTGCTAGATGCACTAGAGTTATTCAGGTATTTACGATACTCGTTTATGAGCATGTCCTTTGAAAAAACTGTAGAGAGCCAGAAATGAGGAATTTGATCTGGGAAATCCTGGCCTATCTGAGTATGCTCTTCCTCTATAACTGCAAAGTCGTCAATTGAAGTTACTTTGGAAAAGATCTCTGCCTTGTTACTTATAGTTGCACTTGCAGCGATTATGCGAAGATCATCTTGTTGGTTACCAAGCAACTCTTTTCTTACCAACTGGTATCTTCTCAAAATCTGTGAGACAAAAGAACCGAATAATCCACTATAGATATGAACTTCATCGAGTACAAGGAATTTGGGTTGTTTTACAAATGCTTCTCGATCTTGATCGGCGTTTATGTTAATCAACCGATAATTAATTATGTCAGGATTCGTTAGCAGGATATCCACATTGCTTTCTCGTATGTCTTCTTTTGTTAAGTGGATGAAATCGAGGGGTATTTTACTTTTACATTTAGATGTTGGTACACAAAGTTGAGGGATGTCTTTTTCTCGTTTTACTATTAAGGAGCATCCGTTTAACTCAGAGTCACATAATCGGCAAAGATATTTCTCGCTGTCAAACTGAGGGCACTTGAAATATCTAAAAGCCTGTATAAGATAATTCATATGATTTTGATCTGATTGGTTCGGTGTATCACCATCATATACACCGATTGTTATTCTTTCAGATTCAGGCAAATTCCGATTTAACTCAAAAAGATACTTAATCAACCTTTTCAGTTGATCCTGAGCCAAAGCTTTGGTTGGATAGACCAATATTGCTTTAACTGAATTTCTAGGATGCTCAGGAACCTTTCCTCGTTTAGCTAACAAGGCGAAGTTCAAAATAGGTATTAACCAACTTTCAGTCTTTCCTCTTCCTGTACCGGCAACCACTAAAGTATTTTTGTCATTTAAGATTGAGGTAATGGCGTTTTCTTGGAAAGCATAGAGTCTTCTAATAAAATTTGAAAAAAGAGCAGATAAACGGATGTCGATGCCATTTGGAGCATATTTAGCTCTTAAATCACTTGAAAACTGTGTCCATGGAGCTGGACTCCACTTGGGTATTGGCAGCGCTTGGATGAAGGGGCCTCGCATTTTAACTAAGTGGGGCAGTTTTTCTCTCAAAGTTAAAGATGGGTCGCCATATCTTTTTAAGATACTGGCAAAGAGAATGTTCTTATCACCGATAAAATCGGTTGCGTATGCAATTTCCATTTCTTTTGCTAAATCAACGGGATCAAATCTCATTATCTTTCCTCCTCAACTGTTTGAAAATCTAGTTTTACTACGTTACAAAAATCTTCAAATTTCTTAATTTCAGTTAAGACGTTAGAACTTATTGCTGAAAGGGAGATCTCCTTTCCGCTAAGCAAAGTCTTGATGACTTCTATGGTATCTATGCTGAAGCCATAGTTCTCTTTTAAACTCTCAAAAGACTCAATATTTTTGTATTCAGCGAATTTTTCTGTTAGTGTTTTCCATTCTTCTTTCGCCCTACTTAGATCCTGATGCTCCCCCGCGAATTTGCTGAGACATTCTTCAAGAGAATTGATACATTGAATTAGCGGTTTTTCGTCACCTAATTCCTCTACTAGGTCAGGGATCTTTAAAATCTGTTTTGCAACGCCAATTTTACAGATCCAACTACTCGTGTAACTGTCCAGTTCCTTGTTTAACCTTTGTGTTATTAACTGTAGAGTTTGATTGTTATCTTCGATTTTCTTTGTAATACCGTCCATATTCAGCGAAGTCATGGCAGATAACTGGTAACTCTCTTTATCAATGTTCGAAAGGGTATCCTTAATCTGTGACGAAACCTCCATGACGCTTACTTCAGTTGATTGTTCATAGACTTCCGTTAATAACTTATGCTTATCAAGTGCTTTTCTGTAGTTTGTGGTAAGTCCTTCTAAGAGAGTAGCAAGTTGATTGTTTATTTCTTCTACTCGATCAGAGTTAACCCTTTGTATCGCTAGTTCATAGGCGTCATGTAGTCGCCAGTTAACATCCTTAATAGTTTTTTGCGAGTTTTGACAAGTTGTCATAGGCATCCCTTACCCTTTTTTTGCTCGGTTTCACGGTCGATGTAATTGGTATAGGTCTCTTTTCCGAAGTTACCTTTACTTTTTCAGAGATCTGAATAAGAATTGTTAATAGTTTCCATTCATCAGTCGCTGAACATCTTTCATATCTTCCTTGGAACTGAATAAATCTAAAAATATTCTCGCAGGATGAGAAATCTGCAATGATTGTGTTGATTATGTTTTGCATGAGGCTAAAATCATATTCATTTTTATTAATTCTCTCAAAACTCTCTATCCACTGTTGTTCAAGGGGGATTCCCAATGCAGAACAAGCGGTTTTAATTAAATTGACATTCTTAGCTAAGTCTTCATTTGAATTGTTCTTAGGAATTAATTGTTCTATTTCCCTTAAGACTACAATTTTTCCCTCAAAGTCCTTCATGTATGGATATTGATTGATTTCGGAGGAATAATCTCTGATAACTCTAACTAAGTCTCTAAAAGGACTGCTGCCCTTCTGGTTTCCCCATTTAAAACTTTCTCGGATGTTTTGATAGTTGATCTTTGACACCCGGTTGAGCGTTTGCTCTAAATCTACATGCGACAAAGTTTTTTCAAAACTTTGGTAATCAAGGAAGCTTTTGGTCAACCAAAAGAAATTGGAAAAAAGGTTTTGAATCTCCTCATGCCTTTGAACGAGGCTTTTTGCTCGAAGATTCAGGTAGTCATCTGAGAAACGAGGAATACTACCAATTGTCAAATTACCCTTCATTTTACCTATTTCTGGTTTATCACAGTCCTCAGCAAGGTTAGCAAGAAGAAACTTGGCAAATAACGCTAAATCCCTTACATGAAGACCTAACTCGTTACCCAGTTTTGTCATCAATTTGTTGTTGTACTCAATTGACTTCTCTTTTGCCCATTCAATGATTGAAACCAGATTGTCCTCTTGAACGCTTCCACCCTTGCCAACATGATATAATTGTTCGAGAATCTCGGGGTCAGTCGTTTGTTTTACAAACAATTTGTAATCAAAGTCTACCAGGTCATCCCCACTGTCTTCGATGACTATTGGGAGAGTATCTCCTCGTTGGTAGAAAAGTGAAGCATTTCCAGAGAACGTAGAGTGCGGATTCTTAAGGATGCAAGGGTCTCCAAAAAGCCTCACCTGCTGGGCAACGCCCTTTCTTAAAGATTCTCTAGTTAAAAACTTGCCGCCGCCACGGTTTATCCAGTTTTGGAAATCTGAAATATCTTCCTCGGTTGTCTTTTTCTCTTTCTCCTTAAAAGGAATATTACTCTTCATTACTGAGATTCCCATCTGTGACATGGGAACAATTATCATTCCTTCTTCGTTTGCGGGAATCGGACTAATAATGTCAAATGACTCGAGAATTTTTGAGTCAATTTGCACATCTTTATCCTTTTGCTTACCGTACCATTTTAATAATTCAACAAACTCCGAAAAATCTTTGTATGTTTGGCCTATTAATGAAGGAGGACCTTTGAGGTGTGCACTTGCTAACGAAAGAGTTTTCCAAGGGGAATCGTTTGAGTTCAATACGCGCTTTAGGATAAATTCTAAAAATATTCGGGGGGTTCGTTTTGGGTTCCCTTCTTCCTGCAAATTTTGGTAGATTCTATCGAGGCACTCAGAATTAAACGGATAAAATTTATTCTCGCCGTCTTGGCACATAGGACACTTGCCACATTTAATTGCCTCTAAATAAATTTGAGCCAGATTTTTGTATGAATCTTTGAGGAAGAACGCAGATTTTTCACTTGGATCAGAAAGAAGAAATCTGGCCTTAAGTCGCTCTTTCATGTATGTCATGGTATCGGGTGCCTTGAAAATATGCTCGGCATTGCCACTTTCGAACCCAGTTGTCCAACCGATAACTACATCAAAATGTCCTTTAGACAAGTCAAATAAATAATCCATTAAATCTTCAGCAAGGAAAGTAAAGGACGTAAGATCCTCGAGCAATAAGACCGGACGCTTGTCGACACTAAGATAGTGTTCAGAGATCTGCTGCAGTTTTTTTCCTAAGTCAGTTACCTTTAAGCGTTCTTTCAAAGTACGGGTAATAACCTTGTTTACAAATAGATAGGCACCGTCTCTATCTCTAAGTTCGCTGACTATTGGGAAAAAGTTAAAGCTATTTTTAGATAATATATGCAGCCCGCGCTCTTTATTTTGGGTTGATATTCTTTTCTTATAATCATCGATGTCAATCGATAGTCTTCTTTTGAGTTCATAATCGTTGAATAACTTCTCCAGAATTTGTCTATCGCTGGGGCTCTTGATAGACCTGTCCTCGTCTAGCTGAAGTTTTAGATGAATTATGATATACTCAGCAAGATAGGTGGAACGTTGATTAATTAACTCACTTTCCGCGTACTCTTCTCTATCACCATCAGGAAGATGTTGTCTTAATCGCTTAGCAATATCCTCAATCTTGGTATCAGCACGCGAGATATGAATAGGAATGTGGACAGGGTCATCAATATTGTAATCTAACCACTGACATAGTTCGGACTTGCCGCAGCCTGTCTCGCCAACAATCAAAAAAATTCGATTTCTATCTTGAGGAACTGAGTGGGTCACTAATTCCTTAAGTTGCCCTTCAGTGATAAAGTTCTGATCGCCGGGTAAGTCTTTAGAAAAAGCCACTTTGATTTTATCAATTGGAATATGAGTTTTCAAGAAAACTTCTTTTTCCTTCTCTCTGCTTTCTGTAGTAAAGTACAGATTTACAGCATCTTCAGCCCAACACTTGGTATATTTCAAGTCTGTGCCTCCCTTAAAGCTATGTTCCCGTATTGTTTTCCACTAAGAAGAACCGCATTCGGATCATCACTTGCTGCAGGTTTGATTGAAATCGTGCCCTTCTGGTTTAACTGCAACAGACTTAACTGTAAACCTTTGGAAACCGCACCTTCCCGAGTAAAACAGTCAAAATAATTCATCGCACAGTAAGTTAAGAAATTCTTTAATGAATGCTGGTTTGGACCTCGTTTTAAGAAGTCTTCAAAAACTGTCGTTAGAAGTTTCGGAGAAGGATAAATTACAAAACAAGCGTACTTTCTACCGAGGCTAAGATAACTAGCCAAATCCATCCAAAAGTTTAGTTTCTCGTCATTCCAAGCAAAATCAAAATTCAGAGATTTCTCAACTGATCGCATGAGACTCTCTCGGTCTATTCTAAAGAAATCATTAGCAATCAAGTGTGAGTGCACAAGACTAAAGGGATTAGCCTTATCTAGCCTCAATTGATTAAGAAGCAATAATTTAAAAGGTAAGTCAGGGAAATTTTTTGCTCTAGCTATTTCACTTTCATCTGCATTAGTTTTTAATAGTCCAGTATTAAGGAGAAAACTGACGCATTCTCGTAATAGACCTTTTTCTAGAGAGAACCTTTGCTCCAGAACCTCAAAATTTAGCGACGCATCTTTAGTAGCTTGATAAACCGATTCTAGTTCATATCCACGCAAAGTAATGTAACTTAGAAGAATCCTGTTGGATTTCGGCACTGACAATTAGCTCACCCTAAATGTACTTTTTTTAGATTTTCAACTTTGGCTGGGTCAAAATTGCATCTCTGTAACGCATCAAGTATGTTATTGACAACTTTGGTGACGTCGGATTCCAACCATGGACGGAGACATTTGTAGATGTATTTGTCGCATTCAAGTTGAGCTTCCCTTGTAGCTAACGATTTGAGTATATGCCAACCATAGCTTTCAACTGGCATATTTTCGTAGTCAAAAATAGTGGACAACCTTTGCGGTTCTTCGCCCTGCGCATCCCTATACAATTTGGCCATCTGGTGGAAAACTAAATTACATGTCTGATTCAATGGGATTGGTGGATCATCAATTCCAAGAGATTCCAAATAATCAGCGAAAAGAACATTGAATTCAAAACAAGAGTTCGATAAGCCCCAATCTTCAATCATTGGCTTTCCATCTTGATTGTTCTTGAGGTAGAAGGATGGCGAGTCAATCACTAAGATAAGATTTCCTTCTTTGTTAGATAGCGCATTATTGAGTAACCGTTCAGTTGTATTAAGACCGCTAATTAGTTCTGTTTCCTGATTAATGAACTGAACCAAGCTAGAAAATGAATCTGTGATTGGCAGGTCTCCAATTTTAAGATAATTATAAGTTAGAAGATCCCAATTCTTCCATGTATTGACAAAAGTGAAATTCTGTATCCCCATTTCTACTAGTAATGGAAGCGCTCGAAGCTGGCCGTGCTCTTGGGTCACATTGATCCTTCCTACTTGAGGGTCGACAATGACGCATACCATTTGATCTAGGATATTTCTTTTTATAGAATTGCCATTAATGTTTTCTTGACTACCCCTCTTCGTCAATACACTTTCCCAAGGGCTTAATTGCCTGCATATCGTATATAGATTTTTTTACTAAAGATTCAATTTGGCATTAAAGTATCAATTAATCCTTTCTATTGAAATATGAAGAGAAATACTCAACTGACTTTGTGCTTAGGCTACATACGCTCAACTACTCATTCGAAATAGAGAGATTTTGGCACTCTCATAATGAGTCAATTGTTACCAACCGGAAAATTTTCAAAGACTAAAAATACAAACAGCTCAAAAGTAACTATTTTCGCGAGCCCGAATCGTTTACACGACTAAACTCCAAGAGCACCGCCTCTTTAGGCAAAAAAAGATTTCAATTTTTACCGCTTGCTTTCTATTATGGTTCAATTTCATTTAAAAGCTATCGGTGTTCTTTGTATGTCATTCTAAGACATGCAAACTCGCAACTTAGTTATCTCTCCCTTAGTTTAAGAGCTATTTCGGCTATGAACGCCTTCTTGTTTTTTAACCCTTCAAAGTCTTCTTTTACCAGACTTTCCCAATTGCGCTTCATATTTTGAATTTCAACGAAGTTTTTCCTGTTCATATATCTCTTTTTTATGCAAAAATGGGATAGAAGCAACGACAATATACCCAACTGTTCCCAGTCTTCAAGTCGTGGCCAAGGTGTAGTCCATTTCTTATTGTTCTCATGTTCAATTGGAGTTTGTCTTACAGCCAAGTACCAGGTAATGTATCCATCATGCCTCGGTTTAAAGTGAACTCTAAGTTTAACAATTCTACCACCTAGGTCAGTTCTAAAAAAAGTCACTTTCTCGTCGATATAATCTCTCCAATCACTGGGCTTGGCATTTTCAAAATCATCTTGCGGCAAGTGGTCGAACCCCTGTATAGGTAAAATGTTGTTACTTGGTATTTGAAATGGTAACCTACGTCCTATTCGTTTGTGAAGTGCTAATGCCTCACTGACAAGAAAAACATAGAAATCATTAGTTGGCGCTGCCATGACTGACTATATACATTGTCACTAGATGGATACTGGCGCCATTTTTGCTTGCTATAATTTGCCTTTAAGCCACACTTTAACGGTCTCATAACTAAAGATTAAAACAAAAACCAAGGTGGCAGTCATGAAATAAAAAAATTCATGGCTAATAACAGTCTGCCCGTTAAAAAGGATAAAACCACCTAATAGAATTGCCACGGCAAATATTGCATAAAAGAGTTGTCTGGGAATTAGAAAGCGCCCGACTTTTACACGGTTATCTAACCTTACTTTATTGACAACCCAATTACCGTTTTCTTGTTTTAGAAGTCCAGCCCGCTCTAATTTGGACATGTGATATTGAGCTACTGAAGGGCTGCTGAGCTTAAGTGCCCGTTGGACATCTCTTATCCCAAGAGGCTTATTGGACTTAAGCATAAAGCGGTAGATGTCAAGAGCAGTTCCTTTTAAGACGCTGGTGTTTTCATTTTCGGTTAACCTGCTCACCTCAGCGGTGATTGATAACTGACTGAGAGCATTTAAAAACTTGTGAATTAAGGGGTCAAACGGTTATCGTAGAACCGTAGTGCTTGAGAAGCTATTGGCATTGCAAAAAGAGGGGGGATGAAGCTACTATTTAGCGTCATTATCCTACAGCTTTTACAGTATGCTTTGGTGGAAAACGTTAGCAGGATGGGTAGACTAAACAGCAACCCGCGCAATAAGCAACTGGTAATCCAATACATGCAGCGCATGCGGCACAACTAACAGGGTTAGGTGCAACAAAGCAAGTGAAACAGAAGGCTGCGTAGCAAGGTTCACAAACTAGCCAATTAGTAAGACACCAAGAGGCATAACAGCCAGATACGCATGTCCAATAGTCGTCGGTTAGGATTGCTGCGATGTTAAGAATTGTTTTATCATAGTTCGGAAGTTGGTTTTCTACAAGGGTTGATAGGCCTTCAGCTTCCTGAGCCATAATAGAATAACCTTCCGCAAGTTGCGCCATTGATTGGTCTTCACTCTGTTGGTAGATGGTCGCTAGTTCTTGTGCTGTTTCCCCTAAAAGGCTGTATTGTTGGGATAGAGTGGCTGAAGAGTTGAAGGTAACAAGTTCCATGGATATGATTTCAGACGGGTTGATTGGCGCATATTTTATGACGGTAAATGAACTGTTGTAGGTTTGGGCATCCAAAGGTGCTAGATTTGTTGCTATGGTAAAGTTATAGTCTTCATGCTGGACCATGTAGTTGAGGTTATAGTGCTGCAGGGATGTTTCGTTAGTAGTGATTTCTGTCGAAGTAAATTGAGCGGTTTTATTATAATTGTATTCGTGTTCGCTGTACGTCCACAGTATCGTATTGGCGATTGTGACTTCAAAGGTTGTTCCGTTAATTTCATACGTAACTAGAGTCAAAGTATAGTTATCTTGCTCCTCTAAGATTGTGCTCTGGATGTTGATGATTTCGCCCTCTCCTTGACATGGATGCGTTCCATTGCTGCAAGAGGTACAACCGATTTGGCGTAATAGGGGTTCGACATCTATTTGTGCCGCCTCTCCGGGCAGTTTGTCTACAGTAACGGCATGGAATGTGGTATCGATTGGATATCCGATTGAAACCCATTCTGTGATGCCGCCAAGCATGTTGTAGACTTTTGTGAATCCGTTTTCTGCAAGAATTTGGCAGGCGGGAGCGCTTCTTGAACCGGCTGCGCAGTAGACGATTACTTTGTCATTTTGGCTTGCCGATAACTCATCGATTCTGGATTCGAGTTCATGTAAAGGAATCAAGACAGCATCCTTGAGGTGACCTAAATTGTATTCACTTTCATTCCTGACATCAAGAATCAGGACGTTATGCGCGTGATTAATCATGTAACTTGCCTGTTGAACTGTAATATCTTGGGGGTCTGAGTGGTGACAAGCTATAGCTGGCTGCACTAGAGCAAAAGTGGATATCAGAATGGCGGTTAGAATTAGGCAAATGGCGGGGTTTTTCTTTTCCATACATTCACCTCCAAGCAAGTTATGTCTTACTAAGTAAGAGATAGTTAATTCTACGCTTTAGGACAAATAACGACAAAATTTCTTGTCGAAAGCGTTTAAAAAGAGTACAACTTAAAAATAATAGAATATTTGCCGACTTATTGTTGAAATGTGAGCTAAATGTCTGAAAGAGAAAAAGCGGTCAAACTCAAAGTAATTTCTGTTTTGCTTGGTGTACTTGGAGTGTTTGCTGGTGGATATGCGGCAGGACGCTCATATGTCTTTTTCGTGGAGAACGGCGTGACTTCTTATTACTCTACGGTTTACGCTGTCATTTTGTGGTTTTTTGTCATTGGAGCTTTTTGGCTTGCCGCTTTTAAGTTGAAAAGAATTCAGCACTATATCACTAAGGAACCTGCTTGAGTATATGAACAAAGAAAAGAGCTTAAAGAATCGTATTCTCGGCTGGATTCCTAAAGACTCCATTAGACTTAGTGCTCAAACTAGCCGAACCGTAAGTGTATTTTTGATAGTGCTTATGGCAGCGTTAATTGTCCCAATTTTTTATCTGGTAATACACGCCACTAATTACCTTGGCATTTTTTGGCCTATTACCTATCTTGTTATAGTTTTGGTTTTACGTTATATCCTCCACAAAACAGGGATTGATAAAACTCTCTCCGCATCTTCTCAAAGTGGCGTATTTGGTAAGGTACGAAGAGTACAAATTGTTGTTGGTTCTGGGCTACTTGTCGCCTTCGGAACTGTCTTTGCTGCAAGGTTAATCATAGGTCCGTTGTCACTTTACTTTCTCATACCATTCATCCTTCTAGCTATCGTTGGAGCTCTCATCGGCGATAGCATCTGGAAGGCTTTTCAAAAGCGCAGTTTAAAGGATGACTCAAAATGGCCCTGAAGAAAGGTATAGAGAACCGTGTCAGAGGTTGGATTCCCAAGGAACCAAACATGCCAAGCCGCCCCGCAACTATCAGCCCTGAAAATAAACCTAACCACAGAAATAGACTTCCAAAGGGTGAAGTTAGAAGGATGCTGGTGTGGACGGTGATGGTTTTTGGTTTTGTGTTTGCATCCATTGGGTATCTTCACGGAGGCAACGCCTTAGGTGCGCTCTTTCTTTGGTTTGCATGCGTAGTCGGGGTCTCTTTGGTACTGGATGCGTCGGTGCAGTTTGGCAAAGAGTTTAACCCCAAGCTTGTGATGGGGATACTGCTTATGGTCATCAATTTAGGCGGCGCGCTGGCCGGTCTATATGTCTTTTCTTTGCCTTCAAACTTCTTTGCACGAGCCTTTTCGGTTGTGATGATGGCGGTGGCTCAGGTGCCGATGTTGATTGCAGTGATAGCCTATGTTTGGGGCAAAAAAGAACTCTCCAAAAAACTTCTCGACTGGTACTCTGGACGGCGGTAATTAAGTAATTTAAAGATAGAACAGCATCGAGTGATATGTCAAAAATATCGAATATTCGAGAAAAAAGAAAGAGATTTTAGACTTGTTAAGGTGGACATGGCTTGCTAGAAGTGGAATATCGCTTACTTATGAACAACCATCCTATTAGAAAGCCTAATCCTCCCGCAAGAGAAAGAGCAATAGAGGCAGAAGCAGTTGAACCACCTATAAGGTACAGTATCAGACTTATGATAACGAAACTTGAAAAGCCTAATGACCCAATTAATACACGCATTTTTGTATTCATCTAGTTCACCTTCTTTTGTCTTAATACAAATAAAAAAAGAGGGGGTTAATATTTTTTAGATTTGACAACATAGCCAATCGCATCCTGGACTGCAACCATATATGCCTATTACATAGCATAAGCCAGCACATGCACCACCGCAACCAATTGCACAAGCAGCGCACATCCAACAAGCCCATATAGTAACGCATCCAGCGCAAGGAGCAGCACAAGCGGCAGCACAGATAACCACACAACCTGCCCCACAACCGATGGCGCATACAAATGGGCATATCAGAAGACAAAGCCAGTCGCCACATGCATCTCTTAATGTTGCCGAACTTTCTATGATTTCTTTGTCATATTCGGGTAATTGGTTCTTTACCAGTTTAGAGAGGTCCTTTGTAGCAGCCTGCATTATGCTATAACTACTGGCTAACTGTGTTAGGTTTTCTTCTTGGCTTTTGCTATAGAGTTTAGCCATTTGCTTTTCAACTTTACTTAACGTCGAATAATGTTCCGACAAAGTAACTGTCGAATTAAACTCTACATACTCATAGGAACTAAGCCCTGTGTCAGTAGTTGGGGTATATGTAACAGATGTAGAGCAGCTTTGGTAAATCTCTGCATCAAGAGGGTTGACTCTTGACGAAATAGTCAAGTTGTAATCTTCAGTAAAAACATTGTATTGCATTCTATAATATTCAAGTGAGGAATTCTCTGAGGTTACCTGTGTGAGAACATACCAGCCTGTTGTATTGGAGTTGGCTGTTGTTTCAGCGTAGTTCCAAAGTAGTGTCTCAGCAATAGTCACTTGAGTAGTTGTTCCGTTGATATCATACGTCGCAAGAACTTCTACATAAGTGTCATTTTGTTGCAATATCGTATAATCGGGATTTGTTGGTTCGAGCGATCCAGTACTGTTTGAACATGTTTGGTTTTGACAAGATGTGCAATTTGTCTGTGCCTGGTAGAGCAACAGTGGTTCTATTTCCATCGAAGGCTTGCCATTACCTGTAGCGTCAACTGTTACATGATGATAGCTTGTTGCAATCGAGTAATCTGCGTCCATCCATGCGGTTATACCCCCTACCATGTTGTATACCTTAGTAAAACCGTGGTCGGCAAGGATTTGACTAGCAGGTGCACTTCTTGAACCGGCAGCACAGTAAACGATTATCTTGTTATTTTGATCTGCTGCCAATTCACCGATTCTATTCTCGAGTTCATGTAAGGGTATCAAAACAGCATTGTTAAGGTGACCTAAGTTGTATTCGCTTTCATTCCTAACATCTAAAATCAGGATGTTTGGGGTATGCTTTATCAGATGTTTTGCTTGTTGAACTGTAATATCCTGAGGATTTGATTGAGGACAGGCTATAGCGGGTTGTACTAGAACAAAAGTGGATAGCAGTATAGCGGTGAGAATAAGGCAAATAACCGGTTTTTTCCTTTCCATTTTTTCACCTCCATAATCAAGTCATTTCTTACTAGGCAAGAGGTAGTTAATTCTACGTTTTAGGACGATTTGGGACAAAAATTTTTGTCGAAAGTCTTTAAATCGATTAATTGTCAATAAAAACTGTTATGACATCAGGTGTTGAGTTCCTTTACAAGATTCTTAAGGACGAAACACGGCGAAAAATAGTGCTTCTTATAAACGAGAAACAGGCTCTGAGTCATACCGAACTCATAAATCAACTGGGTTTTCTAACCACTGGACGACTCAACTACCACCTTAAACAACTAAACGATTTATTAACCAAAGATGCAGAGGGCAGATATACCTTAACAGAGAAAGGTAAACTCGCCACCCGCCTGCTAATAGAGTTTCCCGACCAAAACCGCCATCAGATGGGGCTAAAACCGAAATGGTGGAAAAAATTCTGGATCGCAATAGGCACTTCGGCCATATTACTTACAAGCATTAATTTGATTGTATATGTCCTTGGCTATGTAAGTCTCACTTTGTTGCTGCAAAGTTTTTTGGTTTTCTTTGCATTGATAGGCACGCTCTATATGGTGGAGCACATCACCGTTGAGGTTCTTTCGGAAAAAAACCGCTCCAGACTATTGCATATTAGTAACTTCTCTAGAGGCATCGTGGTGGGTTTTCTTCTATGGCTCGCCTTATCCTTTATAGTGGTTTATAGCGGGTTTAGCCAGTTGATTTACGATGTGCTGGGGCGAGAATTAGAAATCTGCATAACTCTCTCAAGTCTCGTATTGTGTCTGGTTATCGGCACTTTTGTTGGGAAGTGGCTGGCAAGCAGGTTCTATCAAACATTCTAGCTTTCTAACCGCTACATGAAGCGGAAAAAGGTCATTTCACGCTATCCAATTTACGCCTCATTTTCCTTTACATGAAAGGAGCAGGCGTGCCTCTGCATGGTACGCCAAAGCACCCAGCTTTTGCTCTTCTTCCCGTCGGGGGAGTAGACATCTGTGACTCGGAAGAGATGCAAGGGCACAGAACTGAAAGTGTTTAGTGGCCGAGAGGCTGCCCTAAACTTTGTAATCTTTCTGGTTCTCTACCCAGAGGGCAAACTTTTGGCAAGTTATGACATATTCAGAGAGGTTAGAGCGGTCAAAGGCTTCAGATGCAAAGGAAGACAAAACATTGACCGGCGACTGAAGGCTCTTTTCAAGCAGCGCTGGCTAGAAGTAGGCGGCACAAGAACTATACGTGCACATTTTTCTGATTCACCGCTCTATGGGTTGAGTGTCAGGGGAAGGGCTGCTTTTGAGTTAAGAAAAAAGAACCTGAATATCTTTCTTCAAATAGCCCCCGAAGACCAGCTCCAAAAGCTAATAGATGCACTAAAGATGTATCCGTAACAGAATAGTCTCGTTACTGTCCCCTACAACGAGATGATCTCGTTGTGTCGATGGATAGTTTTTACGTTCAGCCTGAGAGTTGGTCAAGGTGAAAAAGGCTTGGTTAAACCCCAAAAAGTAACCGTGCAAGAAATCATCGCTGACATCGGCGCCATTCTAAACAAAATCAACCTTGTACTAAACGACCATGAGCAGAGACTGCAACTTATCGAAGAGTTGGACCTGAAATCTGAGCTTGAACTACTAAAAAACCGAATTCTAACGATTTCTGACCAGCAGAAGCAGGCAAAGGCTTTGCAGGCATTCAAGAATCTGTGCGATACACTTGGAATCTCGGATTTAGACGTTGTCAAATCATAGGTTTGCTGGGTGGGAGGGAATGGCTGTACTTACATCAAACGTGATACAACCCCCAGGCAGCATTGGAGGCACAAACTGTAAGTCATCCCTGAAAGGGGATGCAGGCACCAGCCCCCCAAACCCACCTCAGCAACTAATTTTTGTACGCTACCTAGACCATGTCCTCTACAACCGCAATTTCGCTGTTGTGATGAAACCGCAGAAAAGAGAAGCCGTCGGCTGGTTAGTCTACGATTGCGAGTTGTACCTTATTTTATCTTGGGATAGAGATGCTGAACCGCCTACACTTCATGGCGGCGACCCTAAAGCTTCTGGTTTAGTGCTTCTGAAAAGCGACATTTTAGACTTGCAGCGGCTTAAAGTCCATCCGAAGCCTCTACCAAAAAATCTAGGATTGAATTTAAAAAGCAAACAAGACAAAGAAGAAAGCGAGTTCGCGCTTCAGCCAAAGAAGCGAAAAACTCAACGAGAAGCGATGGCAACATGAAACAACAAGCCATCACCCGAACTATCAGCCCTCCTATAACCCGCAACCGCCAACTCTCCCTCGACGAGCTAAAAACCATACCCATACCAATGCAAATACAAAGCGACAAAATCATCTTCGAAACAGGCTTAAAAGGCTGGAAACTCAAGCAACCAGTCACCGTAAGCCTCGACAAAGTTCTCGCAGCCAAAGAAAAAGGACTCATCACCTACATCCTAAACTCCTTTCTAAGCGAACGACCAAACCTCATACCCTTCGTCTTCGACAACCCAACCGTAATCAAAATGGCACGCCACTTCCTACGCCACTGCTCAGGCTCAGTCCACAGCTGCTACAGCTACTCAGCAACTATCGAAAAATACTCCATCTGGCTAGGCTACAACCCAGAACTCATAATCGCAGACACCAAACCAGTCGGAAGCATCCCCGACCCACAGCGAGTCCAAAACCACTGCGGATACCTCGACGACTACATAGCCGAACTCCAAGACGAAGGCCTCTCCCCAGGAAGAGTTCACACCTACGCTAAACACGTCAAAACCTTCTACAAAGTAAACGGCGTCAAAATCGAACCCGCCGAACCCCTAAGCCGCCGAGTCACCTACAAAGACCGAGCACCAAAACCCGAAGAACTCGCCAAACTACTCGACATAGCAGACCTAAGAGAAAAAGCCATAATATCCATGCTAGCTTTAGGCGCTTTTAGAGAAGAAACCCTCTCAAAACTCCAATACCGCCACGTACAAGAAGACCTCGAAGCCAACCGCATCCCAATCCACGTACACGTCGAAGCAGAAATCACCAAAGGCAAATATCACGACTACGACACCTTCCTAGGCGCAGAAGCAGCCCAGTTCCTAAAACTCTACATCGAACACAGAAAGAAAGGCGTCGGCAGAATCCCACCCGAAACCCTAACCCCAGAAGCGCCGCTAATCCGAGACAAAAACACCGCTGAAGAAGTCAAACCAATCGGACCAAAACAACTACGCCTAAAAGTACACTCACTCTACAAAGAGGCAGGTTTACTCAAACAAAAAAGAGGACGCATGTTCGATCTGCGAGTTCACAGCCTGCGCAAATTCTTCAAAACCCAAATGCTCGCCTTAGGCGTCCAGCCAGACTACGTTGACTACATGATGGGACACACAGTTGACACCTACCACGACATCCAAAGCCTCGGCATAGACAAACTACGAAACGTCTACACAGCAGCCGGACTAGCAATCGTACAGAAAACCAAAGTCAGCAAAGTTGACGCCCTCAAAGAAATCATACGCGCATGGGGCATGAACCCCGAACAAATGCTCGCCAAAGACGCACTAGCCGAAGGCGCCACAACAAAAATAAACGCCGATGAACTCGAAAACCACCAACTCGTCGTTTTAAGCAACCAACTAAAGGAGCTGATACGAAATGAAACAAGATAAAATCCTAGCAGGTGGCTTAATAACCGTCGGGCCCGCCAATCACGTCTTGGTGGTTGGCGGTTGTGGTTTTTACCTAAATCTTAATTAGTGGCTTGTTGGTAGGTTCGGTTATCGTTTGCGGCGTGGTTAGTCTGTATTATTACCCAAATGTTAGAGTCTGATGCCAAGAAAAACGATGATGCTTTTTTTGTTCCTGTAGATTTAATTCGGGTTTTGGCTATTGTTTTGGTTGTTGTTTTGCATGCTTCTAACGAGTATTTTACGAGTATGTTTCAGACTCCGTTGTCTTCTGATGTGTACTGGTTGACGGCGGCGGTTTACAAGTCTGTGGCTTTGCCTTGTGTTCCCCTTTTTATCATGCTTAGCGGTGCCTTGCTTTTGCGTCCTTCCAAAACTGGTGAACCCATCAGGGTTTTTCTAAAAAAACGTTGTAACCGTCTGGGTTTAGCCTTCATATTCTGGAGCATCATCTACCTTCTATGGAGCTTTCTAATAACCGATGTCCCCTTCACGCCCTCAAACATGCTCCACGGCTTCGTACGCGGACTCTTCACAGGACCCTACTACCATTTCTGGTTCATCTACCTCCTAATTGGGCTTTACCTAATAACTCCGGTTCTGCGCGCTGTCCTAGCGTATCGTGACTGTACCAAACTTCTCAGGTACATAGCGCTGCTTTGGTTTGCAGGCGTAGCTGTTGTGCCCCTAATTCAGCTGCTCACTGGTTATAGCTTAACTAGCACTGTCTTTGTTTTTGGCGGCGGCGTAGGCTACTTTGTTTTGGGTGTGTACTTGCAAAACGTCAAAGTCCGCTCACGGCTGCTGTATGGCTTGTTTGGTTTAGGCGTAGTCTGGACTGTAATTGCCACTTGGGCTATGAGTTTTCCCTTCAACAATTTAGGTCAAACATACTTCTTCTTTGACTATTTTGCTGCAAACTCCATCCTAAGCTCCGTTGCTCTCTTCCTGATCCTAAACAAATTCCCCGCTAACTGGCCAAGAAGCAATCATCCCCACCTAAGCCGACTTATCAAAGCCATAAGCCACAACACCTTGCCCATTTACCTGTTTCACCTCATAATCTTAGAGTCCTTCCAGCGGGGCTTCTTTGGCTTCAAACTAAGCCTAACCAACATTGGCCCCATAATCGGCATCCCCCTTCTTAGCGTGCTCACCCTCTTCATCACCCTAGCACTGGTGCTGGTAATGAAAAAAGTCCCCATACTAAACAAGCTAATCGGCTAAACCCAAGTTACAGTCCGCAAACTCAGATAATTTTAGCTGATTCCTTGGTAGATTTGGTTGGCGATTATGGTTGCGGCTTCATCTGTGGGGTGGACGCCGTCGGGGAAGTATTGTGAGTACTCGGTTAGGGCGTTGTAGACGTTTATGGTGATTAAGCAGTTTTGGTTTGCGATTTCTTCTATGAGTGGGATTATGCCTTCGGTGAGGTTTGTGTTGTTTAGGCTTAGGTTATTGTCGAATATGGGGGGCGGTGTTACGAGGTAGATTTGGGGGTTGCTTTCAAGATTTTGTAGCTGGTTGATGAGGTTTTGGTAGTCTGATTCAAAATTGTTGATTGCTTGGTAAATGTCCTCTCGGGCATCATTGGTTCCCAGCATAATGATTACGATGTTGGGCTGGAACTTTTGAGCGTGGTAGAATTCATGTGTTCCCATGTACGGATTGTACGTGTGGCACAGCACCGTTGAACCACTTGCTCCAAAATTCTCCACAAAATACCTGTCCCCAAGCAGGTCTTGCAGGGTTTGGGGGTAATTGGTGTATTCTGTAATGCTGTCTCCCACGCAAGCAACACGAATCGGTTCAGCGCTGCTATTTGACAAGTTTTCAAGTACCACTACCGAACTCACCAAGACCAAAACAACTGCAAGGAAGACCGCCAAAAACTTTACCCTAACTATTTCCATTCCTTCCTTTACGTGCATGCGCCCGCTCAACTTACAGAAGCAATATCCTAAAAACATTTGCGATTCTAAGCTACAGATGCGGTTTGCCTGCTTTTGAGCTGATTTCTATTTGAAAAAGAGTTTAAAGCTGATGTGCCATAAAAATACGGTAGCGAGGAACGTGTTATGTCTGAACCTGCCGTGACTAAACTGAAGCTTTTGGATGGTTACCGTTTTAATGCTGAGTTTAACGTTGAGGGCGTGCCTGATTTGATTGTTGATGAAGCGCCGCCTCTTGGGGGTGGGGCTGGTCCAAATCCTGCACAGCTGCTCTCTGTTGCGGTTGGGCACTGCATGAGTTCTAGTCTGCTGTTTTGTTTGCAGCGTTCACGAATCAAGGTCAAAAACTTGGAGACAACGCTAAACGTGAACCCCACGCGAAACGCTGAAGGACGGCTTAGAATCAAAAGCATAGACGTCAAGCTTCACGTAGAAGTCGCCGAAGAAGACAAACCGCGCCTGCCCCGATGTCTGGAGATTTTCGAAAATTACTGCACCGTAACCCAAAGCGTACGCCAAGGCATAGACGTCTCCGTAGACATAAAATAGCCCCCTATGTGTGGTTTTGGTTGCCGTGTGCCGTTAGCCTTAACTCAGAGCGCGAACTAGATAACTTTGAGGCGTAGCCTTTGAAGAAAACCAAAATACTTTGCACTATAGGGCCTGCCAGCATCGAAAAACAAACCCTGCAACAGATGTACAATGCAGGCATGAATGGCGCACGCATAAACACCGCCTACGGAGACCAAGCCCAGTACCGCAAAGTCATCAAAAACGTGCGTGAAGTCGCTGAAATTCCCATAATTCTTGATTTGAAAGGTCCCGAGATTCGGCTTCACGCCTCTCAACCTCAAACCGTCAACAAAGGCGACTTCTTAGAAGTAGGCTTTGACGGCGAAGCAACCAGTTTCAATCATGACTTTTACGATAAAGTCTCTGTTGACGACTACATTTACGTGGATAACGGCAAAATCAAAACCCAAATCGTCGAGAAAGCCAACCGTAAACTGAGGTTGATAGTCTTGGATAAGGGGCGCATTGAGGACGGGAAGGGCATAAACGTTCCCAACAAACAGCTCTCCGTACCTACCCTGTGCGCAAAAGATTTCGAACTTATCGCTTTCGCCAAAGAACTTGACGTGGAATACCTTGCACTCTCGTTTACCCGAAACGCAAACGACATCAAAACCCTGCAAGCAAACACCCAAAACTTCACGGGCGGCATCATAGCCAAAATCGAAAACTTTGAGGGCGTAAACAACATCGAAGAAATCATGGACGTCGCCGACGGGGTTATGGTTGCGCGTGGGGACCTTGGCGTGGAAATTGAGCCTGAACGAGTTCCTCTTGTCCAAAAACGCATAATCCGACGCTGCAACCAACGCGGCATGCTCGTTGTAACCGCCACGGAAATGCTTGACTCCATGATTCATCAATCAAACCCCACCCGCGCAGAAGTTAGCGACGTGGCAAACGCGATTTTGGACGGCACCGACGCGGTTATGCTTTCAGGAGAAACCGCCATTGGAATGTACCCTGTAGACGCTGTGGGTATGATGTCGCGTATAGCTGTGGAATCTGAAAAAGCCGTGGAGACAACTGTGGTGGACACAGGAGAATTCCTAAACATTTCTGATACGGTTAGCGAGGCTATCCAGTGGATATGCAACGACATGCCCCTAGACAAAGTCATAACCCTCACACGTTCAGGCTACACCGCCCGCATGATAACCCGCTTCAAGGTACCTCAACCCATAATCGCCGTAACCCCAAACAACAACGTCAAAAAACAGCTTGAACTAATCTTTGGCGTACAACCTGTACAGATTGATTACCGAAACGAAAAAGACCGCATCCTATCAGTTGCCACCAAACTCCACGACATGAACCTTGTAGACGAGGAAGATATTGTGTTGTTCACGGCGGCTATGCGAACAACCAAAACGCACGCAAGCAACACCATCGAAATCCACAGCATCAAAGGACTCAAAAAACTCGCCAGCCTCTAACGCGCCCAAAACCGAGCCAAAGCCAGCAGAGCATCCTCAAACAAATGCTTCTCAGGAACCACATCCACCACAACACCCAAATCCTCCAACGCCTCCGCCGTCACAGGACCAATCGCCACAACAACCACCTTACCATTCAAAACCACCCGCAACTGCTCAGATGAAACCTCAGGCTCCACCAGCCTAAACAAGTTCCTAGCACTCATCGAACTGCCAAACACGACCGCATCAATTTTCCCCTCCAGCAAATCAGATGCAAACCTTGAGTTGGCTTCTTTGTCCTGTGGCAGTTTGGATTCGTACACGTAGACTTCTTCGACATTGGCGCCTTCGTGGGTGAGGGTTTCTTTGAGTGTGGGGGCTGCTGCTGACGTCCGCGGGATACCAATTAATTTACCTTGAACGCCTCGGGTTCGTAGCATCTGTAAAATTCCTTCTGACGTGTACTTCTCAGGAATCAACTCTACCTGTACGCCGCGGGTTTGGAGTTCTTGGGCTGTTTGGGGTCCAACCGCCACGACCGCCGTGCTTTTCAAGCCTTTCTGCAGCGCCGTTTGTAGTTCAAGTTTTTCTGCCGCCTCAAAGAGGTGGTTTACGCCGTTGGTGCTCATAAAAACCGTGTAATCCACTGCGCTCCTCTCCAGTTTCATAATGAACTCTCTTATGGGGGCGAGGTCAGTGGGCGGTTTGATTTCTATGGTCGGCACTAAATAGGGTTTCCCGCCTAAGCGCTGTATGATTTGGGCGGCTTGCTGGTTTTGCCCGCGAGGACGAGTGGTGGCGACGGTTTTGCCGTTTAATGAGTTGGTTTGAACCATGCAAGTTCCCTGCCTAACTCGACGACTTTGCCAATTACTATGACTGCGGGGGGTTTCACGTTTTGGGTTTTGGCTTGCTCCGCGATGGTTTTGAGGCTACCTGTAACGCTGCGCTGGTTTTTGGTGGTTCCCTGCTCAACAAGCGCCACGGGCAAATCGGGGTCTACGCCGCCCTCCAACAGCTTACCCGCAATGGACTCTAAGGATTCTACGCCCATCAAAACCACCACCGTATCCACTGCGCGTGCAATGCTTGCCCAGTCAATGTTTCGTGTGCCTTCGCCTGCTTGATGCCCCGTAACAACAGCCACCGACGATGCGTAGTCCCTGTGCGTGAGTGGTATGCCTGCGTACATGGGCGCCGCAACCGACGAGGAGATGCCTGGAACCACTTCGAATTCTACGGCGTTCTTTGTGAGGGCTTGGGCTTCTTCGCCGCCCCTGCCAAAAATGAATGGGTCACCGCCCTTGAGCCGCACCACATCTCTGCCAGCCAAAGCTTTTTCCACGAGTAACTCGGTGATTTTGTCTTGAGGAACCACATGCTTGCCCGAACGCTTGCCCACATAGATTTTCTCTGCGGATTTGGGCGCAAACTTCATGATTTCCTCACTTACCAGTCGGTCATAAACCACCAACTCCGCTGACTTCAAAAGCTCTAAAGCCCTCAACGTCAACAACTTCGGGTCGCTTGGACCTGCTCCAACCAAAAACACCTTACCACGGGCCATACTTTTTCCTCCATGTTTGTTCGATTTCTTTTGCTCCCTGCTCAACGAGTTGTTGGGCTACTTCCTTGCCGATTTGTGCGGCGTTTTCAAGGGTGCCTTTTGCGTCTGCTTGGATTTTGCTTTGTCCATCTAACGTGAACATGACCCCCAAAAGCGTTAACGTGGTGCCGTTTGTTTTTCCTACTGCGCCGATGGGTACGCGGCAGCCTCCGCCAAGTTCAAACATCAGGCTCCTCTCGGCTGTGACTTCCGCTCGCGTTTGCTTATGCTCTATAGCCTGCAAAAAATCTGTAACCTTCACATTAGTTTTCTTGGCAACTATGGCTAGGGCTCCTTGACCTGGCGCTGAGGGAAACTCTTCAACTGTGAACTCTTCTGTTATGTGCCTTGTTAGATGCATTCGCTCCAGCCCCGCCTTCGCAATGATGATGCCGTCAAACTCGCCGCTTTGCACTTTCTGAATACGCGTATCCACGTTGCCCCGTATGGCTTTCACTTCCAAGTCTGGACGCATGTTTTTGACTTGGGCTAGTCTGCGTAAGCTGCCTGTGCCGATGACTGCCCCCTTTGGCAGATCTTTGAGTTTTTGGTTGCTTCGTGAGATGAGGGCGTCGTTGGGGGCGGCGCGTTGGGGGATGGCTGCAATGGTGGTTTGGGGGTTTTCTGCAGTGGGGACGTCTTTGAGGCTGGCTACTGCAAAGTCGGCTTCGTCGTTGATGAGGGCTTGGTCGATTTCTTTTTCGAAAATGCCTTGGCTGTCAATGGTGAATAGGGGCTTGTTTTGTTCGGTATCCCCAAGGGTTTTGATGATTTTGATTTCAAACTCGGCTTGCGGCTGCGCCCGTTTAAGCTGATCCAAAAACTGCTCGGTCTGCACACGCGAAAGCCTACTGCCCCTAGTGCCCACAACAAACTTCATCTACGCCGACTTGCCCCCTACTTTGGATGCTGCCTTAAGAGCCCTGCCAAAAGCTTCCACAGTAGCTTTTAGGTCGTCTTCTGAGTGGGCGTTTGATAAGAAGCAGGTTTCGAACTGTGCGGGAGGGATGAAGATGCCCTGCTTGAGCAGTTCACGGAAGTACGCTTGGAACCTTTCGATATCCGCGGACATGACGCTTTGGTAATCCCATACGGGTTGCGCGGTGAAGAAGATTTGGAACATGGATGCGATGTTGTGAACCTGTACCTGTAAGTTGTAGTCTGCTGCGTAGTCTGTGAGCGCCTTTTTTAGTTCCGCGCCGTTTTTTTGCAGCCGTGGGTAGATTTCTTTTTGGTTTTGCTGTAGGATTTGCAGGGTTTTGGTGGCTGCGGTTGTTGAGATGGGGTTGCCGCAGAACGTTCCTGCTTGGTAGACTTTGCCCGACGGCGAGATGTGCTGCATGATTTCTTTTTTGCCTCCAAACACCGCGAGGGGAAAGCCGCCGCCCAAAACTTTGCCCAACGTTGTCATGTCAGGTTGCACGCCGTAGTGCTCTTGTGCGCCGCCAAGTGCTAATCGGAAACCCGTGATGATTTCGTCGAAAATCAAAACCGCCCCGTACTCGCTGCATGTTCTGCGCAGTTGCTGCAGGTACTGTTGTTTTGGAAGTATAAGCCCTGCGTTTCCCATGACAGGCTCAACGATAACTGCGGCGATGTCATTGCCTTCGCGTTTGAACGTTTCTTCTATGGCTTGGGGGTTGTTGTAGGACAAAACTATGGTGTTCTGCGTAGTTTGGGTGGGTATGCCTGGCGAGGTTGGTGCGCCAAAGGTGCTGGCTCCTGAACCTGCCTTGACCAGTACGCAGTCGTGAGCGCCGTGGAAGCAACCTTCGAACTTTATTATTTTCTTTCTGCCCGTGTAGCCGCGCGCCGTTCTAATCGCGTGCATGGTAGCTTCGGTGCCTGAGTTAACCAGCCGCAACATCTCAACGCTTGGAAACAACTCCTTGACGCGTTCTGCGAACTCCACCTCCAACGCAGTCGGCACCCCAAACAGCGACCCATGCTTTAGTTGCGCCGTGACGGCTTGGGCTACCTCGGGGTTAGCGTGCCCCAAAAAGATGGCGCCGTATGCCATGCAGTAGTCTATGTAGACTTCGCCGTCGACGCCGTAAAGTTTGGAGCCCTCTGCTCTGGCTGCAAAGAACGGGTTTGGCTCAAATGCCCGCACGGGGCTGTTGACGCCTCCGGGGATGGTTTTTTTGGCTTTGTCGAAGAGTTCTTTGGATTTGCTTGTGGTTACTGCTGCTGATTCAACCATTTTTTTACATCTCTTGCAAAATAAGTTACGATAAGGTCTGCGCCTGCTCGTTTCATGGCGGTTAGGGTTTCTAAGGCGGCGGCTTTTTCATCTATCCAACCGTTTTGTGCGGCAGCTTTTATCATTGAGTATTCGCCGCTGACATTGTATGCTGCAATGGGCACGTTAAACTGCTCCTTGACAAGGCTTAGAATATCCAAGTACGCCAAAGCAGGCTTAACCATGATTACGTCGGCTCCCTCTGCCACGTCCAAATCCGCCTCCATCAGAGCCTCTGAAACGTTGCCAAAGCCCATCTGGTAGCTTTTTCGGTTCCCAAACTGAGGCGCAGACTCGGCAGCTTCCCTAAACGGACCATAAAAGCTTGATGCGTATTTGACGGCGTAGGACATGATTGCTGTTTCTTCGAATCCTGAATCGTCGAGGGCTTCTCTGATTGCTTGCACTTGCCCGTCCATCATGGCTGAGGGTGCGACCATGTCGGCTCCTGCTTGGGCTTGGCTGACCGCGGTTTCCTGCAACAACTTGAGGGTCTGGTCGTTTTGCACCTGCTGGTTTTTTAGGACGCCGCAGTGCCCATGGCTGGTGTACTCGCATAGGCAAACATCCCCAATAACCACCAAGTCCTCACCAAACTCCGCCTTTAACCTGTCAATTGCCTGCTGAACTACACCGTTACCCGCGTACGCGCCTGAACCCACAGAGTCCTTCTTGCTGGGTACTCCAAAAAGCATAACCGCCTGTACATCCTGCTCCATAACCTGCCTAACCTCAGCGGTCACCTGACTTATGGGCAGCCGCGAAATCCCAGGCATAGTTGTTATGGGGGTGGGTTTTTGGATGTTTTCGTCGACGAACAGGGGGTAGATTAGGTTGTTGGGTTGGATTGTTGTTTGGTTTACGAGTTTTCGTAGGGCTGGCGTTTTACGTAGCCTTCTCATCCTTACGGTAGGGAAATCCATTTCTTTGCATGCTCCTATAGATTACGATTTGACTATATCGTTTGGGTTTAGCTATCAAGATGCAAATTCGTCAAGGCTTCTGCTTTGGCTTTTGCCTCTTCAAATTTGCCCTGCCCAAGCAGCTCCTGCACCTCAACATCGTCCATTATTGCATAGAGTAACTCTTTTCGAACCTTTTGGTCTAACACTTTGCGCTTAAGCAGTTTCCTTACATGCTTTTGCAGTTTAATTTGAAGTAAATCCTCTTGCGTTATTAGTTTTTCAATGCGTTTTCGAAGCACACTAGCCATGGCAGGGCTGCTGCCTGAAGTTGAAACGGCTATGCGTACTTCCCCGATTTTGGCTACCGCGGGCAACGTGAAATCGCTGGTGGTGGGGTTGTCGGGTGAGTAAACCATGCAGCCCTCCGCTTTGGCGTGTTTGATTAACCTGGCGTTTAATTCAGCATCATCGGTAACTGCAACAAAAAGGTCTGGCTTAGATTCAAGGTTAGCAAAAAACGTTTCAGGCGTTTCTACGCGGGATTCTTTGACGCCTATTTTTCCCTGCTTGGCAAGCTTTTGTATGCCATCAGAGAACTCTTCGCTGACCACATGAACGGTAAAGCCCGCCTCCACGAAATCCTTAGTTTTACGGTACCCCTCCGCGCCGCCGCCAACTACCAAAACGGTTTTGCCTTCTGCCCTGAAATCTATAAGCATGCTTCTTTGTCTCCTTTGGGTTTGGCGCTGTAGTCAGTTGTTAATGTTTCTTGGAAGTTTTTCACAAACGCTTCGTAATCGAGGTTTTTCTTGGCAACAGGTCCCGCCGCGTGTATTATGCCGTTTAGGTCTACGGAGGTTTCTATGGTTTGGATGGCTTTGGCTCCGAACTCGTCATAGTGAATCTCGATTTCGGGAATCGCGCCTCGTCCCTCCACGTCGATGCGCGGCACAATGCCCAGCAGTTTGACTCCTGCGTTGGCAAGCGCCTGTTCCATGACCTTTTTGATTTGGTCGGTTAGGTAGCTGGTTCGTACTTTGTTTAGGATGACTCCAACGATTTCTACGCCAAGGCTTTTGAGCAGTTTTACGTAGTTGAGTGCGCTAACTAATGCGCCTTCGATGCCTTCATTGTTGCAGCCCACAACAACCACCGTGGGCACACCTAAAACCGCCGCCACCTCTGCTGTAGACGATGGTCTTAAGACGTTCTCGTTAAGCATCCCCGTAAACGCGCTCATTGCGCCTTCAATTAATAGTAACTCGTAGTCTTTTGCGGCTTCGTTGACTGCTTCAACCGCATCTTTCCAGCCGCTACGCCCAACCCTTACCGACGAGTAGCAGCGTATGGGCTCTTTAATCAAGTACAGCGACGGAACCAAATCACGTATGTCCCCGCCTACTTTGACTACGCCCACGTTTACGCCAAGTTTTTTGAGGGCGCCTGATAAGCCTGCAACTATGAAGGTTTTGCCTGAACCGCTGCCCAAAGCCGTAACCATCAGGACTCCCTTTTTGCTGGCTGCTATCTGCGGGGGTTTTGCATGGATGCCTGTTTGGACGCCGATTTCCGATTTAATCTTGCTGAGCAGTTTGGCGTTGGCTACCCTGATTTTTGTGAGTTCCTGCGCGTTTATGTCTAAGGATTTGGCGATGCCCTCGATGATGAGGCTGTTTTGGTCAAGCAAGCCGTGGGTGATTATGCCTACGACGTTGCCTTCTTTGTTGGCTATGCCCGAGATGAGGTCTTGGGGGTTGCTGCGGTAGTTTAATCGTTTGGTGTGGGAGGTGAGTATGGGTTTAGCTTTTTTGTGGGGGACGATTTTGCCGTATGTGTGGCAGTGAAACCCGTTGACTTGTTCTCCGACGGCGCTGGTGAGAAAGCTAGTATCTGTTATGGTGGCTTGTATCTGGTCGGTGCACACCAAGGGGGAGAACTCAGCGTCCACAAGTCCTAAGCCGTCGCGCATAATTGGCGTAGAAGATAAGCGCCCAATGTCTGTTCCCTGAGAAAGAATCTGAAAACCCGAGCAAATCCCAAGCACAAACCTGCCCGAATCCGCCATCTTCAAAATTTCACGCATAACGCCGCTTTTAATAGACTGCGACTCCACAAGGCTACCGCCAGGAATAATAATCATATCCAAAACCTCAGCTGCAGGCTTGCCTTCTACGAGCCCATCTTCCAGTACAAGATGCGTTGGCAAATTCCCAAACGCCTCAAAACACGGCAACGCGCCCGGCAAATAAGCAAGCCCCACTTTACGCCTTAGTTCTATCCCTGTGACGCCCCCTTTTTGTTAACTATGATAAAGCTTATATTTAATGTGGTCGGTTTATCCAACCATGCATTGCTCGGCTAAATCAGTCAACATCATCAACGTGCGGGTTACCCATAAGACCGCAAATGTTCCGTTGTTGGAAGCCGTGGCGTGCAAGGACAAGCAGCGGGCTTTATCTGAGCTTTTCTCGTTGGAAGCTGTGGATGAGTGTGTTTTGCTGCAGACCTGTAACCGTGTAGAGGTTTATTTGGTCAGCGCGGATGCCCAAGTTGTGTCAAAATTGGTGGCGCAGTATCTGGTTGACCGTGCGGGGGCTGTGGCTGATAAGGCTTCAAGTGCTATCGAGTTAAGTTTGAACCATGATGCTTTGGGACATATTTTGCGCGTGACTTCTGGTTTGGAGTCCATGGTCATAGGCGAAGACCAAGTTATCAACCAAGTCTGGAACGCCTACGTAGAAGCCGAAGAAGCCAAAGCCGTCGGGCCAGTTCTCAAGCACCTATTTTTTAGGGCAGTCAACGTTGGGCGCCGAGTCCGAAACGAAACAGGCATAAACAAAGGCGCAGTTTCCGTAGGCGCTGCCGCCGTGGAGCTGGCAAGGTCGCTGCTGGAAAACTTTGCAGAAAAGAAAATCCTAGTCCTAGGCGCAGGAGAAACAGGCACGCTAGTTGCCAAAGCCATGGCTAGACGCTGCCTAAGCCCCATAGTCATATCCAACCGAACATACGCCCGCGCTATCAGGATAGCAGAAGAACTGAATGGGAAAGCCGTAAATCTTGCTCGTCTTGGCGAAGTTTTGGTGGATGCTGACGTAGTCATCTGCGCTACCGCCGCGCCCCATTACCTGCTCACCAAAGCCGCCCTAACTAAGCATCTTGAGAACCGCCAAAACCCCAGTGACCTGCTCGTGATTGATATTTCTAATCCGCGCAACGTTGAAGCTTGCGTGGGGGACTTGGGGAATGTGCGGCTCTATAACATTGATGATTTGCAGTCTATTGCCCAGCGTAACTTGGAGGGGCGACAGCAAAGCGTGCAGGCGGCTCTTGACATCATCGGGGAAGAACTTGACGTTTTGGAGCGTGCCCTAAAAACTGAATCCGTACGTGACATAATTTCGGATTTGCTTTCCCAAACCGAGCAGGTACGGCAAAGAGAACTCCTAAAAGCCCTTGCCCTGATTGGTGACCCCAACGAGCGGGAGAAAAAAATAATTAACGACTTAACATCTATTGTGCTCAAACAGACTTTTGTTCCTTTGATTGAGAATTTGCGGTTAGCTGCGATGAACAACGACGCCCAAGTGGTGGAGGCGGCGATAAAACTGTTTAGCACAAACCACAACCACACCACATAACACATGAGGCAAAACAAATGGATGATACAGGATTAGTCGTAATCGGACATGGCAGTAAACTGCCCCAGAGCCGCGAAAACCTAGAAGCCATAGCTGCGATGCTGCGTAAACGTTCCAGCTTCAAATGCGTAGAACTAGCTTTCATGGTCAGAAACACCCCAACCATCCCCCAAGCCATAGACGCCATCGCCAAACGCGGCATCAAAAAAATTGTTCTCATCCCCGCATTTCTAGCACCCGGAGTGCACACCCAAAAGGACATCCCCGAATTAATCGGCGTCAAAGACAAAGAATCCCACTTCACCGATAAAGGCATCCAACTGCTCTATGGTGAACCCCTAGGCGCCGATGAACGCATAGCAGACATCATCGAAGAAAAAGCCCTAGCAGCTTTAGGCGCAGAACCCGCCACTGCCTCAGTTTACGGTGCAGGCATGCCCGCTTCTTCACGCAAAATCTACGAAAAAAGCATGAGTCTAATTCGACCCCAAATCCAAGACGTCCTCTCAACCGCACCCAAAAATCAGGCTCCAATCATCGAACGCGTAGTCCACACAACCGCTGACCCCCAATTCGCCAAACTCTTACGCATAACCGAAACCGCAGTTGATTCGGGTGTAGCTGCCATAAAAGCAGGCGCCAAAGTAGTTACGGACGTGAAGATGATACAGGCAGGCATAAACGAGAAGCGGCTCAAACGGTTTGGCGGCGCAAAAATCCTCAATTACGTGGGGGATGCGCGTGCTGTTACGATGGCTCACTCAGAGGGGATTACACGTGCTGCGGCTGCTATGCGTTTGGCTGCGGCGGATGGCTTGGATGGTGCGGTTGTGCTTATTGGGAACGCGCCCACAGCAGCTTTTGAGCTTGCGCGGCTCGTAAAAGAAGGCAAAGCTAAACCCGCTTTGATAGTAGCAGTCCCCGTTGGCTACGTTGACGCCACCGAATCCAAAGACGAAATCTCCACGCTCGACGTACCCCACATTATAGTGAAAGGCAAAAAAGGCGGAAGCCCCATAGCTGTTTCCGTGTTCAATGCCTTGCTTGCCATGGCAGAAGAGGCAAACTAGGATGGCAAGGTTCCTAAAGTATGGTCTTACCACTGGAGCTTGTGCAGCAGCTGCCGCTAAAGCAGCCCTAATCGCGTTAACCGACTCGCCAGTCGAGCGCGTAGTTATTCCTACCCCCATTGGCATCCGTTTTGAAATCCCCGTCAAATCCAGCAGCGCCTCCAAAGAGGGCGTGGGCGTGGCAGTTGTCGTCAAAGACGCAGGCGACGACGTAGACGTAACCGACGAGCTGGAAATCACTGCAACCATCAAACTAACAGACAACAACGGCGAAATCCAAATAACAGGCGGCAAAGGCGTAGGCAAAATCACCAAACCTGGCTTGCCTATGGAAGTGGGGGAATCTGCGATTAATCCTGTGCCGCGAAAGATGATATCTGACGCCGTCAAAGAAGCCCTCCCCATAGGCAAAGGAGCCGCGGTGACGGTTACGATTCCTGAGGGTGAGAAGGTCGCGGAGAAAACCCAAAACTCTAAACTTGGCATAGTAGGCGGCGTTTCTATTTTGGGTACAACAGGGGTGGTTAAGCCTTTTTCCGAAGCCGCTTGGAGACGCTCTATGGTTCCCCAAATTGACGTTGCGTTGGCTCGGGGGTATGAGCGACTGTTTTTTGTTCCCGGAAACATCGGGCAGCGTCTTGCCAAGCAGCTTTTTGGCGTTCCTTATGACCAGATTGTGCAAACAGGCGATTTCGTGGGTTACATGCTTGAGAAAGCCGCTGAGAAAGGCGTTGGGGAAATCGTGTTTTTTGGGCACTCAGGCAAACTCGCCAAACTCGCCGCCGGCATATTTAACACGCACCACAAAATGGGCGACGCCCGAAACGAAGTCATCGCCGCATACGCAGCAGCCGCAGGCGCCGACACAAAAGTCGTCAAAGCCATTTTGCAGTCTAACACTACGGAGGAAGCAACCAAACTCCTCATACAAGCAGACCTGCTGCGCGAGACGTATGACGAGGTTGCAAAGCGGATAAACCTGCGCCTTACTGAGCGGACACAGGGCAAAATTAAATTCAGCATAATCATAGTTTCCATGGACGGCAAAGTCTTGGGAGCTGACGAAAACGCAAGGAGCTTAACAGAATGGCTAAACTTAGCATAGTAGGAGCAGGACCTGGTTCTCCAGATTATGTGACTCCAGCGGCAAGAAAAGCCGTGCAGGTAGCCCAAGTTGTGGTTGGGGCACAGCGAAACCTTGACCTGTTCCAAGAGGACATTGCGGGGGAAGTTGTGGTTTTAACTGGGAAAAATGTGGGGCAGTCTTTGCGTTACGCTGTGGAGTCTGCTCAAGGCGGCAAAGCAGTTGCAGTTATTTCGACGGGTGACCCTGGATTTTCAGGTCTGTTAGGGTCAGTTCTAAACAGGCTCAACGGCGACCACGTAGAGTTAGAAGTCATACCAGGAGTAAGCTCAATGCAGGCATGTGCTGCTCTGCTTCACATAAGCTGGGACAACACAGTCATGCTGACCTTCCACGACGGCGCAAGAAACCAAACCAAAACCCTCCTAACCCAAGAAGTCAAAAAAGGCAAAACAATCATCCTGCTCCCTGAACCCCGCTTTTTCATGCCCCGCGACATAGCCCGCTTCCTCCTAGATTTAGGCACAGACAAAAACCTGCCCGTAGCAGTCTGCGAAAGCATAACCCTACCCCAAGAACGCCTAGTAACAACCACCCTACACAAAGCCGCAACCATGGATTTTGCGTCTCTTTGCGTTATGGTAATAAACACACCCAAAAATATGACTAAAGGTGAATGATGCCATGTGGAACTACAAGACCCCCGGAGTCCCCGACGAGTTATTCCTTCAAGATGAAGCGGTTCCTGGACCCACCAAAGAAGAAATCCGCGTCCTAACAATCTCTAAAGCTCGGCTGCGTGAGGGTTCAGTGGTTATAGATGTTGGCTGCGGCACAGGCGGCTTAACCGTTGAATCCGCGTTGCAGGTGGCTCCAAAAGGCAAAGTCTACGCCATCGACAAAAACGCCGTGGCTGTAGCGTTGACGAGGTCAAATGTGGAGCGGTTTAGCATGCAAGACATCGTCGAAATCGTGCAGGGAAACGCCTTTGATGTCCTGTCGGGTTTGCCCATGGCAGATGCCGTGCTCGTGGGCGGTAGCCACTTGCTACGGGAGGTTTTGTGTGTTTGTCGCGAAAAACTACAGCCAGGTGGGCGCGTGGTGGTGAATGCGATACTGCTTGAAACTGCCTGCACCGCGTTAGATGAGCTTAAAAAACTGGGGTTTGCCGACGTGGACGCAACACAGGTTGTCGTTTCAAAAGGCAGACAAGTTCCAAGCGGCACCATGATGCTCTCGCGAAACCCCATAACAGTAATCTCTGCAACCAAAAGCAAAGAAAAGATGTGAGAAGAGTTGGTTGGAAAATTCATAGGTATTGGTGTTGGTCCGGGTGATCCTGAGTTGCTTACGGTTAAGGCTGTTAAAGCGTTGAAGACCGCGGATGTTATTTGTGTTCCTAAACCTCATGAGGATAAACCTAGCATGGCGTTGGGTATGATAAAGCCTGTTCTAAGGGAGCGTAGGACGCCGCCGCAGCTTTTGGAGCTTGTTTTTCCAATGTCCAAGGACGAGTTAAACGTCAAGAAGTTGTGGACAAAAAACGCCGCCATAATCGCCGAGAGCACCAAAGCCGGCAAAACCCTCGCGTTCATCACGTTGGGTGACCCAATGCTGTATAGCACTTTTCTGTACCTCTACGAACGTCTAAAAGAAACCCACCCCGAACTCGAACTCGAAATCATCCCAGGCGTAACGTCAGTAACCGCCGCAGCAGCAAGCGCCCGCCTACCCCTAGCCGAAAAAGATGAAGTCGTCGCCATCGTGCCTTCAGACTTGGATTCGTCGCTTATTGAAGAAACCGCCAAACACGCAGACACTTTGGTTTTCATGAAATGCGCTTACCGCATCAAAGACTTCCTGTCCGTTTTGACCCAAGCGGGTTTCACGGAGTCCTCGACGGTAGCTTTGGTGAAACGATGCACCCTGCCTGAAGAGAAAGTTCTCGTAGGCAAGTTAGGCGACATGCAAAAATGGCTCATAGTCGAGGATTACTTTTCCGTGGCTATCGTGAAGCGTAGTCATGGTCCTATTCATTGGAAGGTTGGTAAAAAATGAAAGTTGTCTTTATAGGAGCAGGTCCTGGCGACCCCGAACTTATCACCGTGAAGGGAAAGAAGTGGCTTGAAAAAGCTGACGTGGTCATTTACGCTGGGTCTTTGCTAAACCCAAAGATTCTAAAATACTGCAAACCCGACGCTGAATTGTATGATAGCGCGAAGATGAATTTGCCCGAGGTGCAGCAGGTGATGCTAAAAGCCTTCAAGGCAGGCAAGCAGGTAGCTCGCGTCCACGACGGTGACCCAAGCTTTTATGGCGCTATTCAAGAGCAGATGGATTTTCTTGACAAAGAAGGCATTGAGTACTTCCGTATCCCAGGCGTTAGCTGCCTGCAAGGAGGCGCCGCGAGCCTAAACCGCCAGTTAACCCTGCCCCGCATCTCCCAAACCATAATTCTTACACGCCCCGAAGGACGAACCCCCGTACCCGAATCCGAGAGCCTGCGCGAGTTAGCAAAGCACCAGTCAACCATGGTCATCTTCCTAGGCACACCCCACATCGCACGCGTAGTCGAAGAACTCCAAAAAGGCGGCTACCCCAAAGACACCCCCACCCAAGTGGTTTACAAGGCTACTTGGCCTGAACAGAAAATCGTCAAAGGCACCCTAACCGACATCGTCGAAAAAGTCAAAGCCCAAGGCATAACCGCAACCGCCCTCATCTTCGTTGGAAACGTGCTTGACCCCAAAGCATACGACCTCTCAAAACTCTACGACCCCACCTTCACCACAGGCTTTCGTAAAGGCACCTAACATGTACCCCAACGGCATCGCCATCATCGCCCTCAACACCCACGGCGTTCACACCGCCCAGAAAATCCAAGCCGCCCTAGCCGCCTCAACTGTAAACAGCACCGTTTACGCCCCCCAAAAATACGCAGTAGAAGGCGTTGTTGCGATTCCCGAAAACCAAAACCTGCCCCAGTTCATCACGCAAATCTACAACACCACTGACGCTATAGTCGCAGTCATGGCAGCAGGCATAATAATTCGCGAAATCGCGCCGCACCTGCAAAGCAAACTCGTTGACCCCGCCGTAGTCTGCGTGGACATCTCTGGCAACTTTGTCATCAGCTTGCTCTCAGGACACTACGGAGGCGCTAACCAGCTAACACGGCTAATCGTCTCAGGCATCGGCGCCACACCTGTTATCACTACAGCTTCGGACACTTTGGGCAAGCAAAGCGTAGATGACCTTGCAAGGCAACTGCATATAAAAATCGTAAACCCCGCAAGTTTGGTGGCGGTTAATTCGGCTCTTGTGAATGGGGAGCGTTTGGCTGCGGTTCTGGTTGGCAAGGTAAAGTTTCCAGCGGGCGTGCTTAGGGATTACGCGGTTGAGCGTGCAGAAACTGTTGACGAGGCACTGCGTGTCTTGGATGGGTACGACGCGGGCTTTATTGTTTGCAATGAGGCATCTGTGGCGGTGTTGGTTGCGGGTAAGCCTGTGACGGTTCTAACGCCCAAAAGGGTTGTTGTGGGGTTGGGGGCGCGAAAGGAAATCACTAAGGCTCAGGTGCTAGACGCTATTGACGAGGCGTTATCTAAAGTGAACTTGCCCGTAGAGCGTGTGGATGGTTTGGTTACGGTTGATATTAAAAAGTCTTCTAAGAGCATGATAGATGCCGTTGCTCAGTTGGGGTTCACGCTGGGTTTTGTTAGCGTGGACGAGCTGGGCGCTTTTAGTCATCCTGAATTGAGTCCTGACTCAAAAATAGTACAAAAAAACTTTGGAGTTGGAGGAGTATGCGAACGAGCAGCCTTAATGGCAACAGGGAAAAACAACCATTTAATCCTGAAAAAACTAAAACACAACGGAGTCACGGTAGCGATAGCCACGGGCGAATAAGTGTCGTAGGCATCGGACCAGGCGCCGCCGAACACATGACCCCAAAGGCACGCCACGCCATAGAGACAGCAGACGCCATCGTAGGATACAAAACCTACATCGCGCTGATACAAGACCTCATCAAACCCGATGCAGAAATCGTGGCGGGAACCATGGGACGTGAAGTTGACCGAGCCAAAGCCGCCGTAGAAAAAGCCCAAGAAAACAAGCACGTTGCTGTCATTAGCAGTGGAGACGCAGGCGTTTACGGCATGGCAGGCGTAGTCTTGGAAGCGGTCGCGTTTGAAAAAGCCAATGTCCCCGTGGAAGTTGTTGCGGGGGTGACGGCGGCTACTGCGGCAGCAGCCAACTTGGGAGCGCCCTTGGTTAGTGACTTTGCTGTGATTAGCCTTAGCGACCTACTAACGCCCTGGTCTTTGATTGAGAAGCGGTTGGAGGCGGCGGCGCAAGCTGACTTTGCGATTGTTTTGTATAATCCGCAGAGCATGGGGCGAACTAAACCCTTGCATGTGGCGCATCAGATTCTGCTCAAGCACAAGAACCCCAAGACCCCCGTGGGCATCGTCAGGGCAGCAGGACGCGAAGGCGAACAAACCCAAATCACCACGCTCCAAGAGCTACTGGACTGCAAGGTGGACATGGTCACAACCCTAATCGTGGGAACCTCAACCACCCAAATTATAAACGGCAAAATGGTAACTCCCCGAGGCTACGACCTGACCCGACAAGCCAAAACTGCCTAACCCCATTTTTTCTTGTGTGGGGTATCCTGAACCTTTAAATTTTGTTTTAAATGAAGTTAATGTGAGGTTGAATATATGCGCAAGCCCCCCCAAGATGTTTTGCTTCGGGACAAAAGCGAGTTTACCAAATTCCAGATTCTTTTGGAAGTTATGCGTAACCAGCCCCATGTTAAGCAAAAGGACATAAGCGACCGTATCGGCATAACCATTCAGGCTATCTCCAAATATTTTAAGAGGCTTTCTAAGGAGGGTTTGCTTGAGGCAGGTTCTGAACGTGCAGATTACCGTTTGACTCCTAAAGCGGTGGATAAGCTGCAGGAGGATTTGCATCATTTAAACGCCTATGTTTCTGGGATAAAACGTGACTTAAACGTTGAACATGCCCTGCCCGCTTTAGCCACAACCGCAGTGAAAGAAGGCGACAAAGTTGGTATCATCATAAAAGACGGCATACTCTACACTGTTTCACCTGATGATTCCTCTGTTTCTGCAAAGGGCACTGTTTTGAATGACGCGAAAGCGGGGGAGGATTTGGGTTTAATCGATTTGGAAGGTAAGGTGCCTATAAAGCAGGGTCGTATTTTGCTTGTGAAGATGCCCAGTATAAGCGATGGAGGCTCGCGTGCTGTTGATTTAGACAAAGTCAAAGCCTTCTACGACGAATTCAAACCCGACCGCATAGGCGTCATGGGAGCAGTAGGCAGAGCCGTCTTATCCAAACTCGACATAGAACCCACCATCGAATTCGGACTCAGCCGAGCCGCCGCCGTAGCCGCCTCCCGCGGACTCAATGTCTTCGTCCTCGTCGTAGGCAGAATGGTCAACCGCATGATAGAAGAAATCGACAACATCAACCTGAAAAACACCTCAGACATAGTCTACGAAGTCAAAGACGCCCGACTCCTACCCAAATAACCCAAACCCCTCCTGCGGACTTTTCTTTTTTTGCTATCACAAAGCCTATATTTTCTAGTTTCACTCTGTGACAAACAGTTTGCGGGCGTATTAGATGGATGGATTTACCATTGTCTTCATCGCTTTGGGTTTAGCGATGGATGCTTTTGCGGTTTCCATAGCCAGCGGCGTCTCTATCAAGGGGCAGAGGCGAAAAACAGGGTTGTTGTTGGCGGCTTCTTTTAGTTTCTTCCAAATGTTCATGCCCGTTATCGGCTACTTTGTGGGCGTGCACTTTAGCAGTTTAATCATGGAATTTGACCATTGGATAGCGTTTGGGCTTTTAGCGTTTATCGGCTGCAAAATGATTTATGACTCCACAAAAAAAGACGATACGCCCCAATCAGGTCAGCTCAAGCTGTCCTTGCTTTTGACCCTCTCAGTTGCCACCAGCATAGACGCCCTCATGGTCGGCTTAAGCTTCGCCTTCCTGCAAACCAGCCTACTCGCCCCCATAGCCGCAATAGGCGCCGTAACGTTCTCTCTTTCCTGCATCGGCTTCTTCTTTGGCAACTACCTTGGCAGCAAATTCGGCGACAAAATCAAAATAGTTGGCGGACTCATCCTCATAGCCATCGGCATACAAATCCTCCTCGAACACCTACTCATAATCTAAAACAAACACCAACCTATTTGGATGTAAATACTAATTCTATGCAGAAAACGAGGGGGGAGGGGGTCTATAGAAAAGCTGTGGCTGTTGTGGCTGTGGATTGTTCTTACTGTCAACTTTATTATGGATGTGCATATGTTTTATATGCAGTAAACTTACATAATCGTGAATGTTGTTTATATTTGAGAATTAGGAGAAAGTTTGGTATGGTAACTTTAAGAGCACTTGCTCCCTCGTTGACTCGTATAACTGTTGCAGGCGCAGTAGGCGCTGCTCTTCATATTGGACAAGGAAATTGTGATGTTGTAGATGATCAAGCGGTAGAGTTTAGCCGCGCTGTTTTGCATCAAACTGACATTGACGGTGAAGTCATCTGTTGTGAAGGGCCAAAAGATAATGCCCCTAGCTTTGCTATCCGAGAAAAAGTCGGCACAGGCAATGGTCCAAAAGTCGAGTTCGTTGTTGACCCTGTGGACGGAACAACCGCCACCAGCAAAGGACGAAAAGACGCCATATCTGCCCTTGCATGCGCCCCCAAGGGTTGCTTCCAAATCCTCCCTGACGATGGTTACTACTACAAAATCGCTACAGGTGGACACAGCATAGGCAAAATCAGCCTTGACATGAGCATAGAAGAAATCGTGCGCACCGTCGCCAAAAACAAAGGGCTTCCCCTTTCAAACTTTACCGTTATCATGCTTGAACGTGAACGCCACAAAGAAATCCTCTCGCAGCTTCGAAAACTGGGTGTACGCATCATTCTTATTCCTGACGGCGACATCGCAGGCGCAGTGGTTAGCTGCATGCCAAACAGCGGCGTTGACCTTCTTATCGGCGCAGGCGCAGGACCCGAAGCCACCATAGCCGCTACTGCCGTAAAGTGCCTAGGCGGAACCATGCTCGTCAGAGTCTGGAAAGACAAAAAAGACGACCCCGACCGCCTCAAACGCCTCATAGACGCAGGAGTTGACGTAAACAAAACCTACGACCAAGACGAACTAGCCAAAGGCGACCAACTCGTCTTCGCAGCCTCAGGCATAACCAAAGGCGAACTCCTCAACGGCGTAACCCTACTAGCCGACGGTGCAGTTGTCCACTCCATCTGCATGCGCATGCCCAGCCGAACCATCGAAAAATCCCAAACCACCCTCCACTTCAAAGGACACCCCGTCTACAAACAATTCCTACCCTAACCTTTCCTTTTTCTTTTCTTGTTTTACGTGCTGTTTTAATATCAGTTTTAATTTAGTTCTGTTAGAGAGGCTTCTTATGACTACTTTTGAGCACGAAAAAAGCTGTAGGGAAACCTTTCACGCAGAAGATGATGAGTCTGAAAGCCGCAAAATCATGGTTGCTTTAGCTGTAATCTTGGGCGTAACCATACTGATTGCAGGCGTTTTAACCCTTGTCGCACAGGGTGTTCCTCTGGGGTTTGTTTTGCCCTTCTCAAATGAAGTTGCCACCGTAAGCAACCTGCTCTACTACGTCACCGTCATTTCCGCCGCCGTCTACATCGGCTACGTCGGGTTGCGTGAGTTGGTTGGGGAGCGGCGTTTTAGTGTCGAGTTTCTTATGGCTGTTGCGGCTTTGGGTGCAGTTTACTTGGGGTACCTCTTTGAGGGCGCTACTGTTTTGCTTTTGTACTGTATAGCTGAATATTTTGAGCATTACATCCAAGAGCGCGCCAAAAAAACCGTGGAAAAACTCAGCCAGTTTATGCCCGAGCAAGCCCGCGTCATAGAAGACGGCGCCGAAAAATCCGTAGCGGTTTCCGAGGTGACGATTGGAACAACGGTTCTGGTTCGTCCAGGGGAGCGAATTCCCGTTGACGGCAACATCGTGGAGGGTTCGGGGCAGGTGGATCAAGCTTTGGTTACGGGTGAGTCTGTGCCTGTTACGAAAGCGGTGAATGACTGCGTTTATGCGGGAACCCTAAACACCAGCGGCGTTTTGAAAATCACGGTTACTAAAACCTCTGACGAAACCCTTGTCTCGCGCATAGTTAAACTCGTCACTGAATCCAGCAAACACAAAGCCTCCATAGAAAAACTCGTTGACCGCTTCGCCAAAATCTACGTCCCCATCGTCCTTGTCCTTGCCGTATTCACCGCCTTTGCCCTCCCCGCCCTCATATCCGAACCCTTCCAAACCTGGCTCTACCGCGCCCTCATCTTGCTAGTACTCTCATGCCCCAGCGCATTCATCATCTCAGTTCCCGCAACCATCTTTGTCGCCATAACCATAGCAGCCAAACGAGGCGTGATCATAAAAGGCGGCATCTACGTGGAAAAGCTAAACCGCGTAAAAACTGTTGTCTTCGACAAAACAGGTACCTTAACTCTTGGCAAACCCGTGGTGCATGAAGTCAGGGCAGTTTCAAGACCCCAAGAAGTAGCGTTAGCATACGCGGCTGCCTTGGACCAGTTTAGCAATCACCCCATCGCCCAAGCTATAGTACGCCGAGCCGCTGAACACGGCATAGACATAAGCAAACTCACCATCACCGACGTCACCGAAGTCCCCGGCAAAGGCATCGTAGGCTATGTAGACGGCAACTTTGTAGCTGTAGGCAACCCTGAGTTAATGAAAGAATTTGACTGCAACTGCGAAGAAGCCTACGCCCTAAGCGAAACCGACACCCACACCTCTGTTTGCATATCCGTGGGCAAAGCAGGCATGGCTTCAGTTTGCGTGGTTGATGAAGTTCGCGAAGACGCCAAAAACGCCATAGCCGCGCTGAACAAGGCAAAAGTGAAAACAGCCATGCTAACAGGTGACCGCAAAGAAATCGCCAAGGAAATCGCATCTGAACTCAAGCTCTCCGAGGTTCACGCGGAGCTGTTTCCTGAAGATAAACTGCGCCTTGTGGATGAACTAAAAAGCCGAGGCGGCGGGTTGGTGGCTATGGTCGGCGATGGAGTAAATGATGCTCCTGCATTAGCTGCTTCTGACGTGGGCATTGCCATGGGCGCGGGCGGCGTGGACGTAGCCTTAGAATCCGCAGACGTTGTCTTAGTAAAAGATGAGCTATCCCAAATACCGTACCTGCTCAGGCTAAGCGAAAAAACCATGACCATCGCCAAACAAAACATCGCCGCGTCTTTGGTAGTTAAACTGATTCTGGGCGCTTTGGGGCTTATGGGTTTGATTCCACTTTGGTTCACCGTGGCTTCAGGAGACGACGGCGTAACCATGCTGCTCCTGCTCAACACTTTGCGCCTTGAACGCGTCAAATAACCTCTTGTTACCCCAGCCTTCTTAGGACATATCTGGCAGACAAAACCAGAAACACCAACACCGTAACCACAACCGCCAAAGGATAATCACCGATACCCACGGTTATGCCTATGGCAGAGGTCGCCCAAAGACTAGCGGCAGTGGTTATGCCTTTGACTTTGTCAACTTCCGCCCAGATGGTGCCTGCGCCTATGAACCCGATACCCGCAACTATGCCTGCTGCGATGCGCGCGGGGTCTGCGCTAAAGCTTACTGAAACTATGGTGAACAAGCAAGAACCCAAACAAACCAGCACATGCGTTCGCAACCCCGCAGGCCTATGAGCAAACTCACGCTCCAAACCAACAACCGCCCCAAGAACAACAGCCAAAACCAAACTCAGAAAAACATCAAAAGAAAGAATAGTCTCCATAACCGCACAAAACCCAAACAGCATATAAAAACAAACTGGTCACCACCAAAACACAGCCGAAAACACACTACAAGCGTACTACATCACGCAACGGTTAAATCTCAAAACCACAACACACAATCAAGGCTCACCAAGCCAGGACACAACACACCAACCACACACAAAAAGGGTAACTCCCCAAGCCGCAAACAGGCAAGGGCGAGTTCTTCCTTTCTCTCTTCCTTCCTGTTTTAGTCTTTTTGCATGGCTTGGGTTTTGAGGTTTTGGGGCATTTTTTCTATGGCGTAGCGTAGGGCGGTTCGGGGCATGGTGTTTTTGTGTTGTAGAACGTACTGGAGGATTTGTTGTTGGTGGGTTTTGGTTTGTTCTTTGAGGAGCCAGCCGTAGCCTTTTTGGACTAAATCGTCGGGGTCGTTAAGCAGGGTGGTTGTGATTTGTAGGGTTTGTTGTAAGAATTTTCCTTTTTTGGCGGGGATGATAAAGGAGACGGCGGAGGCTCTTTTTAGCCATCGGTTATCGGATTTTGCCCACTGTGCGACTTGGGATGCGGTTTTGGGGTATTTCTCTAAAATCGCGCCGATGATGTGGTTGCAAAGGTCGTCGCATTTTGCCCAGTTGTCAACGTACCTTTTTATCCACTGCTCGAACATGTTTAGGTCGCTGGGTTCAAGCTGGCTTGTTATTTTGGATAGCCACGTTCCCGCTACTGTTGCTTCTTCCATAACGCCTGACTGATATAGGGTCTCGCAGAGCGTGAAAACCTCTGTTTTAGGCAGTGTTTTGATTTCTTTCCAGTATTTCGCCGCAGTTTTGCGCACGACAGGGGTTTTTACGCCATAAAAGGTAGCTTCTTCTTTGAAAAACCGTCTAAACCCCTGCTTTACCTGCTCGTCCGCTTTCTCCTGAAGCTCTGCCCTAACCCGCCCAACAACAGGATGCATAAGCAAACAACAACCCCCACGCATAAGAGCTTTCTCTAAACAAAAACGAACACAACTCAAAAGCGCAAAAAGAAAGGATGAAAGGGAGGAGGGGGGAGAAGGAGGTTAGTATGATTCCATTTGGTAGAGTTCTACGTCCAGGTTAAGGTTGGGGCATTTTTGGGGTGGTGTGGGGGCTTCTAAGTTGTAGAGTTCTTTGATTTCTGGGAGTTTGTTTTTTGGCAGCGCAGTTTTGGTTGCTTTGTAGGTAGTGGGTTTGGTGGCTGTTTTTTTGGGTGTTGGGGTTTTTGCGCAAAATGCGCGGCTGGGGTTTTCTGTTAAGTCGGCAACGCACATGTTGGTTGCCTCTTCTATGTTTATGGGTATTTTTGTTGTGATTTCATCTGGCAGGCGCAGGTGTTTAGTCAACACCTTTTCTCCTCCAGACTTCGGCGCTGATTAAGTCACGTATGGCTACTCGAATTGCTTCGGCCCTGTTGGGGTAAAAACATTCGCCTACGAGTTGATCCAAGGCTTTTATGTATGTTTCAGGTAGGTACAGTGTGATTAATTTCATTTCTCGCTCTATCCCTCAATGACTACACACTGATGTTTCGTCCATATAGTTTTACATATCATACTGCAAATATGTGGCTAACATGTTGGTTACATGCCTTTTAAGCTGTTTTTTGCGGCTGTTGCATATTCGTGTATAATCCGACGCATCAGTACCTGCAAGTTTTTATTAGATACATGCTTTCTTGCATATTACTATGCACGTTTTCATACGAAACTTCGGATGCAGCGCCAACACCGCCGACGGCGAAACCCTAGCAGGCTGCCTAACTCAAGCAGGTTACCAACTAACCCAAAGCGAAGCAGAAGCCGACGTAATAATCTACAACAGCTGCGCCGTAAAAGGTCCCACAGAAAACCGCATCATCGACGCCCTAAAACGCATCCCCAAAAACAAACGCGTAATCGTCTGCGGTTGCTTGCCCATGATTAGTTTGGAGCGGCTCTTGCGCGAAGTACGCTGCGACGCTGTTGTGGGTCCTGGGGTAGGCGAGCAAATTGTGTCCGTGGTTGGGCGCGTCTTGAACGGGGAACACTTCGTCGAGATAGACAATGCCCTGTCGAAGGCGCCAAAGCTGAATCTGCCGCGTGTAGCCGTAAACCCCGTTGTCAGCATCTTGCCCGTGAATTACGGTTGCCTAGGCTCATGCGCGTACTGCTGCGTTGTCCACGCCCGCGGACACCTAAGAAGCACCCCCATCGCCGACATAACTGCGCGCGTAGAAGCTGACCTGCAAGCTGGCGTCCGCGAATTCTGGGTCACCAGCCAAGACACCGCCTGCTACGGCAAAGACCTCCAAGTCAACCTCGCCGACCTAATAAACGCCCTAAACGCAGTAAACGGCAACTTCTGGGTACGCATAGGCATGATGACGCCCAACGTGGTGGTTCCGTTTTTGCCCCCGCTAATTGAAGCGTTTGGCGGCGAGAAAATCTTCAAGTTCGTGCATTTGCCCGTGCAAAGCGGCGACGATGAGGTGCTGCGTGGTATGCGCAGGTTCTACACGGTATCCCAGTTCAAAGAAGTAGTGGCAGCTTTCCGCAGGGCTTACCCTGACATTACGGTGAGCACGGACGTAATTTGCGGGTTTGCTGGGGAATCTTCTGAAGCCTTCCAAAACACCCTGCAGCTGATGCGTGAGGTCGAACCCGACGTGGTTAACGTCTCCAAATTCTTTGTCCGCCCCAAAACCGCCGCGCTAAAAATGCAAGACCAATTCGTACCCCGCGGAGAAATCAAAAACCGCAGCACAGAAACCGCCAAACTCGCCAAACAAATCAGCCTCAAACGCAACCAAAAATGGGTCGGCTGGACAGGCACCATACTCATAGACGAAAACGGCAAAATCCCCGGAACCTGGATAGGCAGAAACTATGCCTACAAACCCATAACCATCAAAAACCCCAACAACCTGCTGGGCAAAACCCTGCGCGTCCAAATCACCAAAGCCTACTCTACCCACCTAACCGCAACAACCCTGCAACCGTAGCTTCCTGTTTATCTCTATTTTAGTAGACCCCCTCCCCCCTTTTCTGCATACAATTAAAAATTGCATCCTAATCGGTTGGTGAGCGTTGGGTTTGGGTTGTTTAGTGGGGTGGTTTTGTTTAGGGGGATTTGGGTGTTGTCTATGTGTAGTGTGGGTGCTGGTAGGTTTATGGTTGCGTCTGTGGTTGCTTGCAGCGTGTAGCTGAAGTGGATGTTGCCGCCGTAGCCGCTGGTTTCGTAGCTGTTACTTCCTTGGATGAGCGTGAAGCAGCCTTGGGGGTAGAGGTCAACAACTTTGTCTCGTTTGAATTCGGGAAGCACCTGCCCGTGCCAGTAACTGCGACGCTAACTTCCAAGGTGTCGCCGACGACTACTGCGGTTTTTTCAAAGTAGCTTGCTGTTATGTCATCCTGCGGATTACTGTAGCGCGCATAAGTTTTGACGCTAAAAAACACGCCTCCCGCCAAGAGAGCAATAACCCCGATGATGGAGGCGGTTTTAAGGAAAGTTTTAGTCTGGGTCTGGCTGCTTTAGGCTCATAGGCGCGGCTTGTTTCCTTAGGCAGCCAACCTCAACTTTCTCAACTCTTTCTCTCAACTTCATATTGCCCCTCCCCCTGCTGCTTTCTACGGGCGCTGATTTTTGCGTTTTCTTTGTTCAAATATACAATTCGCAGGGCGGGAACCAAAGTAACTGTAACTACTATTGCTCCTGGAACGTATGCTGCGTACGACCCTAAACCAAAACTGTAGAGTGTGTATGCTAAACTAAATGTTCCCAAAAATGACGCCATGAAAACCGCGATGTATGCTGCTGCTCTTTTGCGGTTGGTTTGCTGTTTTTCTTTTGGTTTTTGGGTTTTTTGAGGGTTCAAAAACGTGGGTTCTTTGGGTAGCCATCCGCGGATTTTGTTTAGGCTCTTTTTGAGGGTCATGTCTGCAATCTCTCCTGTTTTTTGTGGGATATTTTGGCTGTGAGCCCTGTGAATATGCTTAGCGTTGCGAGTCCCATGACTGCCCAGTTTCCCACTGCGTAATCAACATCGATTTTGGCTGCGCTAAAGCTTGTGGCGTGAACCAGGTTAACAAAGCCATCTTTGGGTGCAAAAGCAAAAACCAGCAGTAAAAGCAGCCCCGCCAGCATCAAAAACCTGCTAAACCTCATGCCCCCACGCTTTTCTAAACGCGAATAAAACGCCGCTGCCAAACCCAAGGCAAGCCCCACATACCCCACAGGCAAACTATACCCCCAAAGCACACCCGCAACATAAGGCTCAACGGTCGAATGATAAACCCCAAACGGCACAGCCAGCAACGCGCCAAACATGACCCCGTAAAGTAGCCGAAACACAGATTCAAAACGCAAAAACCAGTCAGCTATCCCCAATTTTTGATGCATTGTTGTGGTCTCTTTGGGCAGCCAGCCTCTGCTGTGGTTTTTGGTGGTGTGTTTGCGGTTCACGGTTTTTCTCCTCTTCGGGCTCTTTTTTTGAAGTGCCTATACAACACAACATTGGCTACGATTAGTGATGCTATAAAAGCGCTCCATGCTGCAACAGCCACTTCGGCGCTGCTGGTGTGTAAGTCAAAAACAGTATCGCTTACCCTGAAAGCCAATCCTATGCCTGTGTTAGCTACAGCAGCGTACTTGTACGCGGTTTTTTCCCATTCTGCGACTTCTCGGTGCATCCAGGACCAACGGCTCTTCGAAGGCTGCGCTTTGGAGACTGCGGGTTCTTGGGGAAGCCATCCGCGAATTCGCATTTCTAAGTATTTTTTTATGTTTATGTTTTCTTGTGTGTTCTTCAAAGTTGTGTGCCTCCAGTTTTCTTTGTGATTTGGTCGCCGATTATAGAGCCTATGGCAAAGAGGAGAATTAGGTATAGCCAGAAGTATGGGGGTAGGGAACCAAGAATTAGGCTTAAGGTTACTGTTGCGGTAAGCGCGGTGAGCAGTCCTGAGGTGATTATGATTCTGGCTCTGTGTTCTCTGGGGTGCTTTCTGTAATAGTCACGACCAAAGATAATGTAAATGGCTACAACCACCGGCACATAAACCACAAACGCCAAAGTTCGGTTCACAAAGCTTTCAGCCAAAAAAGGAACATAAAAAACTATAACCGCCGTTACCATAACCGCCAAAACCGCTACCACAACAACATACCACAGAATCCTCGTAGCTTTACTTGGCTCTCCCGCTGCCTTCACTTTGCTGTTTTGCGGATTCGGCTCTTTTGGAAGCCAACCTCGGATTACCTCTTTTAATTCCTTCCATGTTTTCATGGTTTCAGCTCCGGAATCATCTTGCCAAAAACCAGAGTTGCCAGCTTGGCGGGGTGCATTTCTTTGGCGCCATCGATTTGGATGCCTCTTTCCTTGGCGACTTGCAGCAGATATTGGCGGGTTTGTTGCAGAAATTCTGGGTTGAGGTTTTCTTGTTGGGGGTTGTCGTGCCAGTACCAGACTTTTATGCCGTATTTGGTGCTGTAGGTGACTATGGCTTTGCGTTGTAGTGATGGGTGGTAGCCTAGGAGTATGGCTTGTTTGGGGCATAGCTTGGTGATTTGCAGGTCATTGGTCTGTGCTACTTCCATGAGGGTGGTGGCAAGTTTGGCTTCGGCGGCGAGTTTGGTTTGGTTGACGAACTGGCGGGTGGTCTTCATTTTGTTGGCTATGGCTGCTACGGAGAGGCCTTTGCTTATGAGTGCCCAGACGGTTTTTTGTTTTTGGCTAAGCGGCGCGGATAGTGAGTAGGATACCATACAGCATCACGTAAACAATAAAGTATTTACAAGTATTTATTGCTTGCCAACCAAACCCCAAACCTGAACAAACATTCAACTTATAAACAAAAACCTGCCTCCCCTCCCATGAACCGTGCAAACCGTAATCATTAATAATCCAAAGTAACAACCACTGTAACTCATCGGCAGAAGGAAACGCAATGGCAAATACTTCGGGTACAAAAATAGTGCTAACCGCATCCGCCACTGAGATGAGCGAGTACGGTAACAACCCTTTTGTAGCGTTTGTTGGCGGCTTCGCAAGCGGGCCTGTCCCAAAATGGATTATACGCAAATACCTCTACCCCCCCGTTGAACGCACTACTGATGGCAGAGCCAAAGTCGCTCCATATGGACTGCGAAAGGTCGAGGCTATTTTGTTGGAGAACGGTTTTTCTTCTTCTGACGTGGCTGTTGTTCACCCCTGTGACCTTGACAAGTTTGTGGGTCCAAACACTAAAGCCGTCGGCATAAGCAGCATGGACCCCACCGGCATGGGTTACGTTAGCAAAACCTACAGTTCAATAATTGGCGGAGGCGAACCCATGAACGCCGTCGAATTCAAAGCCCTAGCCAAGCATCCTGCCATACGCGCTTTCAAACCCAAAGTCATAGTCGGCGGCTTTGGCAGCTGGCAACTAGAACGCAAACGCCTAACCAAAGACTACGGCGTAGACTGCCTAGTCATAGGACCCGGACAAGAAGGCATTGTGGACGCTTTTCGCAAAGCCGTAAACGACCAAGCATTGCCCACGCGGGTGCGTTCTCCAAGCAAACCCGAAGAAAAATACCCGCTCGTTCATCATGCGGCAATTCACGGCGCAGTAGAAATCAGCAAAGGCTGCGGAAGAAACTGCCAATTCTGCACCCCCACTGTTCTTCGAAAAGTAGACACGCCCCTAGACGAAATCGTCCAAGAGGTGGAAATTACCGCCAAAGAATCAGGTGCAAAAGGCGCGAATATTACGTTGGTTACTGAGGACTTGTTTTTGTATGGGGCTAAGGATAAGACGTTTGTGCCTGAGGAGGAGACGGTGTTTAAGCTGGTTGAGAGTGTGGCGAAGGTTCCAAATGTTTGTGGTGTGCAGCCCAGTCACATGTCGTTGGCGCCTGTGGTCTGTAAACCCAACATGATCCAGCGCGTCGCCGAGGTTCTCATAGAGCACAGCTGGTATAGTCACAACGGCAAACCCATAGTAACAGGCGAGACGGGCGTGGAAACTGGCAGTGTACGGCTTATGCGCAAGTACATGGCTGGCAAGATGCTTCCCTACAAGCCTGAGCAATGGCCAGAAATCGTAGAACAAGCCTTCGGAATCCTAAACGACAACAACTGGTTCCCCCTAGCTACCCTCATAGTTGGCTTGCCAGACGAAACCGAAGACGACGTAAACCAAACCCTCGCCCTCATGGACGACCTAAAAGACTACAACGCCTTCTACGTACCCCTGTTCTTCGTGCCATTAGAAGACTGCCTGCTCATGAACAAAAAAGGCGCCGAACTCGACTCACTAACCAAGATGCGCTGGGACTTCGTAACCCGATGCTGGGAATACAACGTGCACATCTGGCGCGACACCTTCCTAGCCAACCGCATAACCAACCCCGCCCTGCTCAAAGCCGTAAATAACGCTGCCATACCGTTCGCCGCCAAGGTTGCCCAGAAATATTATGGGCTGCGCCGTGACGAACAGTTCGGAGAGGCAATCTGGAAACTAGCCCACGCCTAAACCCCCATGGCAAGAAAAGTTCCCTTTTTTGGGTGGGGAATGCTTAAGTAAGGTGCGTTTGCCCTTGGGGTATGCTTCGGGACGTGAAGGGGTTTGCTCAGTTCATCAGCGCCGAAAGAGGTCTGATGCTTTTTTTGATTTCTGTAGGTGTAACGTTTCTGCTTGTTGAATCTTTGGCTTGGACTTCAGCGGTTTTTTTGGGTGTGATGGTTTTTTGCATCTGGAGCGCCGCGGATGCCATGAACAACATCTGCGACGTGGACTTGGATTTGCTCTCTGACCCCGAACGCGCCATGTTCACCCGAAAACTCGGCAGCACAGGCTTACTAATCACAATAGTCTTCACAGCGGCTTCCTTGGCTCTGGGAGCAATAACCCTGCTTCCCTACGTCTTCTTGTTCTCCGCCATAGGCATACTGTGCGGCGTACTGTATTCGGTTCCTCCCTTTAGGCTGCGCAAAACCGCCTACAAACCCCTCGTGAATTTTTCGGTGGGCGCCGTGCCCGTGCTGATCGTTGCTTCTTTTTTTGAGGTTTTCACTCCAAGCGTTGTCGTTCTTGCCGTGCTCATCGGCGTAACAACAGCCGTAAACAGCCTCTGGGAAGATTTAGCCGACTACGCCTCCGACTTCTCAAGCGGCTCACGAACTGTTCCCATAATCTTCGGATTCAAAAAAGGACTCCTCATCACCATAATCATGGGTTACAGCCTGCTCCCGTTGATGTTTTGGGTTGGCATGCTCTTCGAACTTGGATGGACATACTATGGTGCACTATCGGGATTGGCTACTTTTCTTACCATACGCCTCCTACAGCAGCGCCACGCCCTAACCAAAAGCTCCAAAGACGACACAAAACTGCACAAACTAGGCGAAACCCTCTCCAAAGACTTCGTCATAGTCGCCATAGCTTTTACCTTAAGCCTGATGCTTTGCAGCCTGCTAAAAATCAACCCCATATTCTAACCTCAAGCCGTACGGTTGGTGAACGCTTCATTTCATGAATGTTTGTTTACGTTTAACGTGGTTAAGGCTGATTTTCTGGTTGTTTGGAGCTTTTTCGCCTCCAGTTTTAGCAAAATATAAATATTCATTTTGCAGAAATTGTTTTGCGGGGGATTTTATGGATAATAAAGAACGGCTAGAAAGAATACAAAGTTCTCCAATTTCTTTTTCACATCTAAAGAAACTAAACGCGGGTGCGGGTGTTCTTCACCTAATCAACAGCGTGGCAATGTTAGCCTTAGGTTTCACCTTGACCTGGTCTAGAGACATCTACACGTTCTACTTGCAGTTTGCGCATGTGACCCCTACAAGCCCAGCCATATACGCCTACCCCAACCCCGAAGTATTCTTCACCATAAACAACTTGGGGTTGCTGCTCGCCGCTTTTCCGTTGATTTCCGCCATAGCACACTTCCTCATTGCGTTTCCCAAAAACCAAGCCTACAACAGTTACCTCAAAAAAGGCATGAACCCCTACCGCTGGTACGAATACGCGCTCTCTAGCTCCATAATGATAGTTGTCATAGCCACCTTTGTGGGCGTTTGGGATTTCTGGTCGCTGTCAATGATTTTCCTGCTAAACGCTCTGATGATAATGTTTGGTTACCTCATGGAGGTTATAAACCAGAAGACTGAGAAAACAAGCTGGTCCGCGTTTATTCTGGGATGCATTTCAGGCGGTTTTCCATGGCTAGTGCTTTTCGCCTACTTTACCTCAGCAATAACTTCCACAGGCGCCGAAGTTCCAACGTTTGTGTACCTGATACTGTTCATCTACTTTGCATTGTTCATGAGCTTCGCCCTCAACATGCTGCTGCAATACAAAGGAGTAGGCGGCTGGAAAGACTACCTCTACGGCGAAAGAGCCTACATCATCCTAAGCTTCATCGCAAAAACCTTCCTAGTCTGGATGGTCTTTAGCGGAGTCTACGCTCCCTTCTAACCCCCATTTTTGGGTTCTCTGAGTTTCCTGAAGCTTTATTTCTGTTAACGCAATAACTTTGCATGTACAGTCAGGGAGGCAAACTCTTGGGCACCGACTTATTGAACACAAACTTTGCAGGGCTAAAACTTGACAACCCAACCGCATTAGCTTCGGGCATCCTTGGCTACTCCACCGGTTCCATGCTGCTGGTCGAGGAAAACGGCGCAGGCGCTTTGATTACCAAGTCAGTTGGCGTAAACCCGCGTATGGGCTACCCCAACCCCACCGTGGTACAAGCCAAAAGCGGCTTGATAAATGCCATGGGACTGCCAAACCCTGGCATCAACGAATACACAAAAGAAATCAGCTACGCCAAAACCGTGTTGACTGCGCCGTTAATTGTTAGCATCTACGGTTACTCCGCTGAGGAATACGCGTTGGTTGCCAAGAAAGCTGTTGAAGCGGGTGCTGACGCTGTGGAACTCAACGTTTCGTGTCCGCATGTACAGTACACGGGTTCAGAAATCGGGGCAAATCCGCAGCTTCTCAAAGACGTCATCGTAAAAGTCAAGGCACAGGTGCAAAAACCCGTAATCGTAAAACTCTCCCCCAACGTCACCGACATCGTCGAACTCGCAGACGTCGCAGCCAAAGCAGGAGCCAACGCCCTAACCGTCACCAACACCGTACGCGCCATAGCAATTGACGTCGAAACCGCCCTGCCCATTTTAAGCAACGTACGCGGCGGACTCTCAGGACCCGCCATCAAACCCGTAGCGTTAAGATGCGTCTACGACATCAGCGAGCACCTGCAAATTCCAATCATGGGCTGCGGGGGAATCACCAGTTGGCAAGATGCTGTCGAGTTTTTGCTTGCAGGCGCCTCAACCGTGCAAATCGGAACCGCCATAGCAACAAAGAAACCCCAAGTTTTCCAAGAAATCAACCGTGGAGTTACGGCTTATTTGAAAAAGAAAGGCTGCAGGAGAGTAAGTGAGCTTGTCGGCAAATCTCACCGCAATTAACACCCTAAGAACCACCCCCATAGCGGATGTACGGGTGGAATCTGAAACCGTGAAAACTTTTACTGTGAAGGATACGCTTTGCAGCCAAGCCAGACCAGGGCAGTTCATTATGCTTTGGATACCCGAAGTAGACGAAATCCCCCTAAGCGTGCTGCATGCGGGCGATGGCGAAGTCTCCGTTACCGTCAAAGCTGTGGGCGACGCAACAAGGCATCTACATCAAATGAAAACAGGCGAGGTCGTGGGCGTGCGAGGACCATTTGGCACCTGCTTCACCCAAAGCCACGGTAAGGTTTTGTTGGTGGGGGGCGGAACGGGAACTGCGCCGCTTCTGTTCTTGGCAAAAAAGCTCTCCGCACAGGCTCAACAGCTAAGTTTCGTGGTGGGCGCCAAAACCAAAAACGAACTCTTGTTTGTTGACGAACTAGATGCCCTGTGCACTCCTGAAAGCGTCCACGCAGCCACTGAGGACGGCAGCTACGGTGTCAAATGCTTAGCTACCAAGCCCCTTGAAGAGCTGCTAAAAACGCGGCAGTACGACATGGTTTACACGTGTGGTCCAGAGCGGATGGTGCGCAAAATCTTCGAGCTTGCCGAGCATTATGATGTGCCAATGGAAGCGAGCTTGGAACGGTTAATGCGTTGCGGCATAGGTTTGTGTGGAAGCTGCATGATAGGCAAATACCGCGTCTGCCAAGACGGACCAGTATTCACCTCCGAGCAGCTTCGCGAAATCATAGACGAGCTTGGGGTCTCCAAATTAGGCTTTGACGGCAGCCGAATCCCCATATAGCCGCCGTTCACAAAAAATGTGGGAAAGGGCAAGCCTTGCTAGAGTTCGGTGGGGAACCCGATTTTTCTCATGTATTCTTTTTGGTATTTGGGGTCAAAGTCTAGTTCTTTGCTGCGTAGGATGCGTTTGTCAAGGCGGTCTAAGGCGACGCGGAATGTGGGTTCTATGCCCCAGCCTTCGGCGGAGCTGACGAAGAAGCCTTTCATGCCTTTTACGGTTCGCAGTTGCAGGCGGCAGTGGATGAGGGGTTCTCCTTTGTGGTTGGTTCCGTGCAGTTTCATGTAGACAAAGAGGGTTCCCGATTCGAGCATGTCTTTGTATTTGCGTGTAACAGCTTCAAATTCGCCAAGCATAAAACCTCTTGTGCTCTCGTCAATCTCAGCGCCTTTAACGGCAAACTGCACAGTCATCCGCCTATCGGCTTCTTCCATTAGCGAGATGGGCTCCAAGAAGTCCAGTTTGGTTACAACGCCTGTTGCTCTGCCTTTGTCTATAACTACGAGGCAGTGGACGTTTAGGTCGTGCATTTTTTTCTCTACGTCGCGCAGGGTGTTTTGGGGTGTGACTGTTATGACGGGGCTGGTCATGACGCCTTTTGCGGGTATGCTTAGGACTTGGATTTTTTCTCCTTTTATGTCTCCGACGGTTTGGCGTTGGTTGGGTTGGAAGACGTGTTCGATGATGTCTTGGGTGCTTATGATGCCTACGAGTTGACCGTTTTCCATGACGGGCACGTGGCTGATGTCGTTTTCCCTAAACAGGCTAAGCACTGCGCCAACGGACCTGGATGATTCGATGGTGTAGGGTGCTTTGGTCATGATCTGTTTTACTGTGCCGCTGCCCCATTCCTGTGTTACGGCTCCGTGGATGATGTCTTCGTCTGTTATGAATCCGCGTAGTTTTTCTCCGTCAAAAACGGGCAGTTGCCTGATGCTGCTTTGTATCATCAACTTCGCAGCTTTGCTCAACGAGTCATTCTGATCTATTTTTGGCGCAGAACGCATAAGCGTTTTAACCTTCGTCGTCGCAGGGTCAAGCCGTGCCCTAACAACCCATCTTCTTGCAATAACGCCAACATACCTGTCTTTATCATCAACCACAGCCAAAACAGGCGGGTTTTCAGTTTTGAAAAGCTCTACACACTTCGACAAAGGTTCATTCTCGTTAACTGATGAAAACTTTTGAGAAAACACATCTTTCACGGAAATCTCACGTATCATACCGAAAAGCTCCCTAACTGCTATGGTTACCATAGAATTTAAACATTGCAAAATGTCATTTTGGGTTGTGACGTGGAAAACCTTATGTATTGTTCTATAATACGTCTATGGTTGTATCTTACTTGGCGCTTTAAATAGTCTGGGGAGAAGGAAGTTAAACAGGGAGAAAGCATGAGTATAGTTAATGTACCGCATGTTCTTCATGCGAAATTGCGGTTAAAGCAGGTTGAGGGAGCTACAGTTTGACCGTTGAGCAAAAAGAGTTTGTTGATACACTCAAAGTGCAATGGAAAAAGCTGTGGTCTGAACGTTTTGATGACCGCGTAAAAGCAGAGGGCATAGCTGTAGAGAATTACTCTTCTTTGTTTGTGGAGCAAGGAACTATAATTCATGCTACCCGTGACTTTAAAGCCTTAGACTTCAAGGACATCCTTCAACAGCACAAAGTAGAAAACGCCGAACGTTTCATCCAACCCCCACCACATGTAGGCGGCTGGAACAAATTCATAAAAACCGAAATCACGGGCAAAAAATCCAAAAAAACTAAACGCGCTGCGTCCTATCAGCCTCCACAAAAGCTGGTGCAGCACCCAAAAAAAGGTGGCCGTGGGTGGTTACACAAATAATCTGCACGGGTTTAGTGGAAGCGGTTTTGAAACCCCTTTTCCCGCTCAAGCATAGCTTTTAGGAGTGTGTAACCGTGAATTATCGGAGTAAACTGGACATAATCGCTGACATACTAAGAGTTGCACAAAATGGCGCTAAACGTACACAAATAATGTACCAAGCTAACCTTAGCTACAAAATCCTATGCAAATACGTAGAGGAAATCACTGCGGCTTCCCTGCTCTACCATGATTCTGAAAAACAACGTTACCTGCTCACCGAAAAAGGACAAGAATTCCTCGACGCATACAAAGAATACCAAAAAACAACCGAAACCGTAGAAAGAAGCCTATGCGAAGTCAGAGACGAGAAAAAAGCCCTCGAAAAACTTTGCGACTCAGACCAATAACCCCTACACTTTTAGGTTTTTATTCCTGTCTGCAGTTTTCCGTGAACACGAATTTAGCTGTTTGCGGTGTCTGCCTCTTTTGATTTGGTGTTTGATGCAATAGCGATTTTAGGTACATACCATAAGTACTGTAGCAAACATTGACGAGTAGGCAGGGTCATGGATAAAGCATTAGACATGGGGAAATCTTCAGCAACAGGAAGCTTCCAACTGCTAATCGGAGTTGTAGCATCAACCGTAATCATGGCTTTAGGCACAGTGATTCTCACGCGGATTTTAGGAACCGGCGACTACGGCCTGTACTCCATAGCCATGATTCCCTCGTCTTTGATTAACTTCTTCCGTGACTGGGGCGTAAACTCTGCCATGACCAAGCAGATAGCCAGCCTACGAGCCGCCGACAAAAACGCGGAAATCCACGGCGTAATCGTTTCAGGTGTCATATTCGAAATCATCAGCGGCGCCGCTTTAGCCCTGCTCAGTTTTGCATTAGCCGAACCCTTAGCCATAGCTCTTCAAAGACCTGAAACCCAACCCCTAATCGCCCTTATGTCCATATCCATCTTCGCAGGAGCAGTAATGGCAGCAGCCAACGGCATATTTGTCGGATTTGAAAAAATGTCGTACAACAGTTTTACCTCGGTTTTCCAAGCCGTCATAAAAACTGGCGTAGCACCCTTCTTGGTCCTAATCGGTTACGGCGTCTTTGGCGCTGTAGTGGGCACCATAGCTTCAATTGCGGGAGGCGCAGCAGCAGCCATAATTCTTCTCTACTTCCTGCTGTTTCGCAAACTTCCACACATAAAAGACGGCGCCTCCAACCTAATCACAAACCTCAAACCCATGATAAGCTACGGGATTCCCCTGACAATTTCTAATATTGTGATTGGTGTGTTGCCGCAGGTTTTTGCTTTTATAATGGCGATTTACATTACCGACAACACTATGATAGGCAACTATTATGCTGCCTTGAATTTTTCGGTTTTGTTGACGTTTATTTCTGTTCCCGTGTCTACTGTTTTGTTTCCTGCTTTTGCCAAGTTGGACCCAAAAGAAGAACCCGCTTTGCTCAAAAAGGTCTTCTCATCCTCCGTGAAGTACACCTCCGTGCTTTTAGTGCCTGCAACCCTAGCCGTAATCGTCTTGGCAACACCCATAGTCTACACGCTGTTTGGGCAAACCTACGCAGAAGCCCCCTCATTTTTGGCTCTCTCCGCAATAGTTAACCTATACGCCGTCGTAGGCAACATCAGCCTAGGAACCCTGCTAACAGGCATCGGCGAAACAACTCAGCTTCTAAAACAAAGCATCCTATCCATGGCATTAAGCATACCCTTTGCCTTCATCATAATTCCCTACCTCTCAGGTATGGGTGCGTTCATGGGCGTTGTAGGTGGTATAGTGGCTATTTTGTTCTCCAGCGTTCCAGGCATGATTTGGGGTTTAATCTGGATATGGCAAAAATACCGAGCCAAAGTAGATTTCTCATCTTCAGCCAAAATCATGGCGGCATCCTTGCTGGCTGCTGGGGTAACTTACGGTTTCTTACTTGTCTTCAACACTGCCGATTTACTTAGGCTCCTCTTTGGCGCAGCAGTCTTCGTAGGTGCCTACCTAATCACGGCGCCTCTTCTTGGAGCAGTCAACCACGCAGACATAAAAAACTTCAAAGAAATGTTCACTGGCCTAGGCTTCATATCAAAACTCGTCAGTTTACTGCTAAAAATCATGGAAAAAACCCTATCCCTTCGCGGTGCATAGCAACTACTTGCAACCTACTGTTTGCTGTGCAAAAACTTGTTTGGTAGAATAAAAATGGGGTGGAGTAAAAAATGGGTGTGGGTTGATTATTTAGGTGGCGCCTGTTATTATGACGTCAAATCCGAAGCTGGTTATGTCGTCGGCGATGTTTCCTGAGACTGCGAGTGTGAGTGTAGCTACTGCCACTTCGTTTGGAGCTATTTGTCTGCCTTCGCAATTCCAAGTTAGAGTCATTGATGAAGCTGCGCTTTGTGGTGACCAGTTGGTCGTTGTCATAGTCAAGGTTGCGTCTGCTGTGCCTATGTTTTTGATGTAGACTGTTTGGTTGGTGTTTTCGCCTGGTTCTAGTGTGCCCCAACTCAAGGCGGTTGCTTCTTGTGTGCATGTTATGTCCGAGTAGATTCCTATGTTTACGCTTGCTTCTACTGGTGAAAGCATCCCCGTTGACGGTAAAGTTTTGGATGCAGTCAAAGCGCTTAAAGCACCTGAGCTAACCAGAGTTATCGCAAAAGCGGCGATAATTAAGCCGCTGGCTAGTATTCTTGCTGTTTTTCTCGAGGCCATTACAACCACTATCTTATGTCTGAAGTATTGAGTTGTAATAAACATTGTTTGTTTTGTAAATTACGCACACAACTGTTCTACACAAATACGTGCCTCCTCCAAACCCCTGCTGCCCACGCACATTTGTCCGCGCCCGCCGCATTAACCTCCACCAAAACCCCAATTTTTCCCCCATGCGGCTCCAAATCTGCAAGCCAAAACCCTCCATAAACTTGCCAAAAAAGCCATGTGCATTTGCCTCAATCAACCCTGCAAGTCAAGTCAAACACAATTGCACAACAGAAAAACATTAAAAAAACCGCAAACAACCCCCAACGGCAATCTATCTGCAACCACACGTTAAGTTTGACGTGGGGCAGGGTTTGTTTCCTCTTGTAGCGGAATGTTTATATGGGCTGAAAGAGCATCTGAACTAACTTAGCTAATTCAGCTGCCCCGCAATTAACACATGGCGGCGGCTCAACCCCAACCGAAACGGCGTATGCCTTGCAGGGATGCGGGAGTTGGCCTCCAATTGCGGGGACACACATGTGGACCTGATAGAATTGCTCATGTTAGGTCTGAAATGGGCTTTGACGTTTGTGGAAGATCTCCCTCCAAATCCAGTAAGAACAAACCCAAAAACGAACGTACGTAATAAACATTTTATCCGTCAGATCACGGAGTTGCGTTGTGCGTAACTCCGGTTGATCCTGCCGGACCCCACTGCTATCGGGATGGGACTAAGACATGCTAGTTGAGCGCCTTCCAGCCACGAAGGAGGCGCAGCGCACAGCTCAGTAACACGTGGCTAACCTGCCCTTGGGACGGGAATACCCCCGGGAAACTGGGGCTAATTCCAGATAGGTGAAGAACTCTGGAATGAGTCTTCGCCCAAAAAACATTTAGATCATGCTCTAGGTGTTGCCCAAGGATGGGGCCGCGACCGATCAGGTTGTTGGTGAGGTAATGGCCCACCAAGCCTATAACCGGTGCGGGCCGTGAGAGCGGGAGCCCGGAGATGGGCACTGAGACAAGGGCCCAGGTCCTACGGGGCGCAGCAGTCGCGAAAACTTTGCAATACACGAAAGTGTGACAGGGTCATCCCGAGTGCCGACCGCTGAGGTTGGCTTTTACCTAGTTTAGAAAGCTAGGGGAATAAGGAGAGGGCAAGTCTGGTGTCAGCCGCCGCGGTAATACCAGC
>JAOZID010000005.1 GCA_026014465.1 Candidatus Bathyarchaeota archaeon
AAAACTACGGTTGAAATCTGGGAAGCCATAATCAACAAACTAAAACAGCCAGAACTCAAGGAGCAAGCAGGTCCAGAGTTTGTTATGCACCTAGTTTATGACCCTCAAACGTTTTTGGAGGAACATTTCTCAACGGTTTGGATTGACCAAAACAGCGGAATAAAGGGTCTGTATGGGCTTTTGCGCGAAAAACCGGATAACCCCCAGCCTGTTGCGTTGCTTTTTTCCAAGGAGAAGGGCTGGGATTTACAGAAAATGAAGGAGTGGCTAGAGGACCACCCTCAGTATGCTCGTAACCATTCTGAAACTTTGCCTGAGCCGCCCGAACCGTTGGGTGAGGCAATAATCGCGTCTACGGAGCCTTTGGGTTCTGATTTGATACATAAAACTGAGATTCTGAAATTGTTGCCTGAGGATTGGATTGTTCGGGCTTGGAGTCTTGGTCCGCAGTTGCTTGTGCGGCAGCTTCGGCACAGGCTAAATTCACAGTCAACACAACTGACCGGGAGTAAGCAAGGATGAACTTGCCTAAACCGCAACAAAACTGGAGGAAGAACACGTGACTGACCTTTATCCCGACGCAGAAGTTGGAGAAATGATAACCGACGGAACTGTTCTGAGCTTTGAAGCAGGTTCCGCAGTAACAAAGGGTGACCTAGTTTACCTAAGCGACGACATGACAGTAAGCCAATGCACCGCAGCTACCCAGTACGCTTTGGGTGTTGCCTTAACAACGGTTGAAAGCGGCGACGTTTGTTCTGTTTGCACAAGCGGAGTTGTCAAAGTTACCGCGGGTGGCACAGTAGGCCTAGGCGAAAAAGTTCAAACAGACGCCGATGCCTGCGTAATCGCGTTGGCTGATGGTTCTGTGGCTTACGACGAAACTGAGTTGCCTGACAGAATCGCACGAGCAGTAGGAGTTGCCCTGCAGTCTTTTGGCAGCGGCGACACAGGTTTGATTCACGTATCCAAGGCTTAAGGAGGACACATTGTATGCCGAAACTTTTTGAAGCAATAACAAAAGACCCCGAATATCAGCCGATTTTGCCTGAGCTTTTGGAACGTGCGAAATCTAACCTGATGGTTAACGCAGTAATGCGCGAAGCCGTGCTAAGCGACACCGCAAATGCTCTTGGAAAGATGCATGACGTTGTGGTAGATGCGGCTCAACCTGCCTTGATTGGACGGGAAATTATTTGGGTGTTACCCACAACCGAGACTTTGGTCCGGTTTCCTAAGGCGAAACTTGGTAAAGCTCATAGAACTGCCGAGCTTTCGCAGGTGTGGATTACCCAAGAAAAGTATGACACAGTAGACGTCAAAGCGGACATGGAAATCAAAGCGGGTGCAGAGTATTCCAAGAAGTTTTTTGAGGATGCTTCTTGGGGTGTAATGGAGCGCCAAACCGCCGAGGTTGGACGAGCCATCGCAGAGCTTGAAACAGAAAAAATTCTAGAAGCCTACGACACCATATCTGCAGGTGACCTTGCTGGTGGAAATGAATACAACGGTTCTAGCACTTTGGATTGGGCGGGGCTTGTTGGTTTTTGGAACAGAATAAAATCTGAAAACTTCAACGCCAAAGTTTTGGTAATCAACCCTGCGCAGCTTGCAGATTTGTGGCAAGAAGACCAGTTTATCCACAGCTTCTATTTTGGCGGCATGGCGGATATACGCCGTGGAATCTTGGGTGAAACGTATCTTGGCATGAAAATTGTTGTAAGCACCAAGGTAACGCCTGGAACAGTTTACTGTATCGACACCGACGTAGCCGCAGTTATGTTACTTCGCAGAGACATCATAGCAGAGCCCTTTGAAAACCCCAAACAAGACAGATACGGAATCGCAGCTTCGGAACGTGTTGGTCTTGGAGTCTTACGAACCAAAGCAGTGGCACGGGGAACAGGCTGGTAAAATCAGCGTGGTTTTCGGTGCCTTAACTTCCCTTTTTTTGGTGAAAAACGTTGAGCGAAACAAACTGGGGCAACTACAGCAAAGCCTACAAGGCAATCCACGACGCCATCCACGGACTCCGAAGCGTCCAGAACGTCTCGGTTACACGCAACGAGGCGGGTTACATTACGGAACTGGAGTTATCCGACGGCGAGGTAACAAAAACTGTCACGGTTGTTCGGAACTCAGCGAATTTGATTGAACAGATTTTGGAGAATATTTCATAAAACAAATTGGAGGAAAAAATGGATGGTTGCAACAGTAAATGTGCAGCAAGCAGTTGGCGGCTCAGACGCAAGTCCAGGAACCTACAATAACATAACATCAAGCACTAGACTGCAAACAAAAGACCAGTTCGCGCCAGCGGACACATC
>JAOZID010000006.1 GCA_026014465.1 Candidatus Bathyarchaeota archaeon
TTATTATCAATAACATCCTTACTCTGTCGCATGGCAGCAACCATGGCTTTCTCCACCGCAGCAGCTCGGTCAAGCTGTGCTCGCTTTGCATAGTCATGTGACCAGTAGATAATCTGATAATGTCCCACACCTTTGACCGGTTTAGTCGTTCCCTCATTGGTGGTTACATTGGTATTTTTGGCCTCATCGAGGACCTTGAACTTGAATGAGACCTGCGTCTTCGAATCATTCTCAGCAATGAGATTCCCATACTCATCAAAACAGGTGTAGCCTTTAGGATCCCTTGCAGTATCCTTGAGCAGCTGTGTCGATCCCCGCACAGCCTTACTGAAGATGTACCCGTTGTGGTGTGTGATTACATCAGCAATATTGGTTCCGCTCATCATGGCTTTGTCTGCAACAAAAATCAGGTGTTTGGTATGAAGCTGAGCTCTCAACTTCGCGCTCATGGGAGTAAATGTGGTGCAGTCATTGGTATTGCCGGCAAACAGATCATAGGTGATCGGGAATCCATCCCCATCCATGAACAATCCCATCTGCACAATCGGATTGGGACGGTGCTCCTTGCTGTAGCCTTTGCGTCTGAGACTGTCCTCATTATCGATTTCAAAGTAATAGTTGGTCACATCATAGAACAACAGCGTTGAGTCTCTGTGGTAGTGGTCTACCATCTGTGCGTGCAGATGAAGGAGCACATCTTCTCGATAGCGAGGCAGAATACTCAGTGAGCGGTAGACAGCATTCAAGTCGAAGTCCATCTTGTCGAAGTATTTGTGTTTACTCATCCAAGCCGCACGTTTTGATCCGGGTGCAAGCATGCGTTCATAGACCAGCAGTTTCACTACCGCGGTAAGATTGTAAGAGATATCCAGATACTTTCTACGATCATCAAAAAATTTGTGAATACCCAGCAGGTGGAAGATCCTGCTGATTGCCGCATAGCCGATGTTTTTCACACAGTCGTAGCTATTGGTAGGTGTATTAAACGTCAAAAGGGCTCGAGGCATCAATTCAATAGTTACCGGTTGTTCACGTTGTTTTTTTTCAGCAGTGCGTTGTTTCGCAATCTGCTTAAAGTGTTCGATGGGGTCCTCAAAGAGGGAAGTAAACTCATCGACATATCCGATGCGTTCAATGGTACGGTGTTTGACTTTTCCATGTTCACGATAGCCTTCAACGAACATCATCAGGCGTCTGCCGGTTTTCTTTTCTAAGAGAGTTTGAACGTACATAGAGCACCTCGTTAAGATTATTGTATCACAACATGCTACAACACGCAACGTATTTATTCTATCAAAAAAGTTT
>JAOZID010000007.1 GCA_026014465.1 Candidatus Bathyarchaeota archaeon
CAACGTTTCTGTATAACATGCAGCACCAGCCAAGCGTTTTAGAGGTTCACGACCATTACTACGGCGGTTTTGCCCAAGCCGTAACCATAACAGACACTTGGCTGCCAGAGATGCACATCGTCGACCTCTATGGTTTGATTGGACTCAAAATGCTCTATGACCAAACAGGTAACCCCCAGCTTCAGACCATGATTAACGACGCAACAAGTTTTTACCGCTCTGGTTTTGAGGAACTGTACAGCCGATATACCCCGCCTCCGAGTGGGGATGGTCAGTGGCACAGAGTTGGTGAATCTGATGTTGTCTATGACGACGATTTTGGTTACGCGCTTAATGGACTGTTTTTTATCGAGGGCTGGAGCAGTTCCGTGCAAAAAGTTTACGAAACAATCAACGCCATAGGCCCCAGCGCAGACCACCCCGCATATTTTCCTGAGATTTGTTGGTCAGGCTACGTTGATGTTGTAGACAAGAAGGCGGACAGCAACTACTACGACTGCGTAACAACAGGAATTTTATGGCAACTAAGGTCAGCTTATGACAAGTCGGCGTACGAGTTCAGCTATAACGTCGTAAACGGTCACGCGGAGGAGTTCATGTTTTGGGGCACCAAATTTGATGACTACGGTTTTGTGGAAAACAAAAAATCCGTTATTACGGTTTCGTGGCTTGGACTTTTGTTTCTTAACTACCACCAGCCAGCAACCAGTTTCAGCAAAATTTTGGGCAACTACGGCGAAACAGTAACCCTGTATCAGGTGACACAAAACCAGCCAACCACACAATACGGCGAAGGCATAGCAATCAAAGCCCTAGTTTGCCCAGCAAGAACCGACGAAATCGTGTATGAGCACGGTTACGTTTCTACGGATTATGTTACGGTTCACACGTTTGCGCCTATCCGCAGCCACCACAAGCTGCGGGTCAGGGGCGTTGATTATGAGGTTGGTCCAGTAGAAAGTTACAGTTTTCATGGTCAGCTGCTGTCGCGCAGGTCAGTTTGCAGGAGGCTAACAACCTAATGACGGAGATTGAGGACCCAACAGTTACGCTCACAAGGTTGTTGGACAAGAACATCCGCGTTGTAAACGATGACGGCTCGTTAGCAAAGATTTGTGTATCTCCTGAGTGGGTTGACCGTGAACCCCTAAAGAATGTTGACGGTCAGGTAACGGTTGGTTTAGAAAGCAGCGAAGACCAAAAACTGAGTTTGTCTGCCACGCTTCGCCGACGGGTCGGGTATGAACGGGTTAAAATCTGGGTGTCGGACAAGGCGGGTTTTGATGGAAGAAAGGTTCGCAACAAGCTGAGGCAGGAAGTTAACCGGGTTATCCGAGAAAAACGGACAAAACCCAACGAAACAGTGTATAACTATGTTAACGTCGGCTCAGACGTAGCAGGAAACGGGGCGTACTACGCAGAATCAGCATACGAGTTAACCCCAGACGACAATAGCTGGACCGAGTTTTCGGCATCTGATTACGAGAAACTTTGGCAAAGCGATGATAACAGGTTTAGTTTTTCGCAGTCTGACGACGACAGCTACTCCCAGTTGCTGTTTCGCTTAAAGGTTGAATCCAACAAAAAAACGGTCAAAAAAATTTCACTCAAGTTTGAGGGCTATGCTACCGCGCCAGGCGGTAACGGTGTTACGGTCAAGGTTTGGAACAGCCAAACGTCCGAGTGGCAGAACACTCAAACAGGCACGGGTGCAGGCGACGAAGAGCTTACCATAGTCGTAGAGTCGTCGGTTTCTGATTTTGTGGATTCGGATGGTTACGTGTTTTTGCTTGCTAAGAGTTTGTATCCAAGTAACGGTGCATCGGCTGCGGTTGTCTTCTGCGACTTTGTGGATTGTTTGGTTGCGGTTGAGGGCATCTGCTACGTTGACGTGGTCTCGTACAGGGATGTGGACGAGTTGCGTGTGAAGCCCGTTGTTTGGTGCACGTTGTTTGTTGTGAAAACTTGGTTGTTTGAAAATATCACGGTCACATAAATTTGGAGATTGAAAAAATTGAGTACACCAGTATATGGAGCCCATGAAACAAAGGCGTTTTACGTCGTGGAATCAACCTACGGCGTAACACCAGCAGACCCGTCCATGACAGGGTTAGCAACAGCACAAACAGTGGAGCCAAGCCTGAACCCCGGACACATAAAAGTCAGAGGCTCAGGTTCCCGCGACCTGCAAGCTATCCGTAAAGGGTTGCGGCAGGTTGGACTAAAAATCGGCTACAACTTGCCAGCTGTTTCGCCTATCGACTTTTTGTTGAATGTCCAAACCTTGGATTCGTTAACCATGGAGGTAACCTACGAGAAAACGGGCAGCATAGTTGATTTGGTTTACACGGGTTGCAGATTCAACACCGTAACCGTGGAATGCTCAGTAGAAGATTTGCTCAAAGCAACTGTTGATTTAATTGGACAAAACGTAACCGTGGGAACAGACAAAATCAGTGGCGCAAGCTATGCGGATCATTCTGGGGCGGTGCCGTATTACGAGAGTTACGTGAAACAGGACACATCAGCTCTTGAGCATGTTACAGATTTTCGGTTTAGCATAGAAAATAACCTGAAACGTGTTCCGGTAATCCGCGCATCTGATGGAGATTTGCTCAAGTATCTGCCCGAAAGGCACCGTAACTGCAGCGGCGAGGTTACTTTTGAGTTTGAAACAAAAGACGAGTTCGACGACGTAATAAACGATGCAGAGTTCGATCTAGAGTTTGGTTTAGGCTCAAGTAACAAAGCGGTTTTTAGTGACTGTAAATGGGACCAGATTTCGTCGCCTACCAGAATAGAGGATTTGGTTTCGGTTAAGGCGCCGTTTGTTGCAAGGAGCGTAGCAATCAGCTAAACGTTGGGTGGTTTTGTTGAGAACTGAAACTGTTGAAGTAATCGGCTGGTTTGGCAAAGAATACGAAGGAACCTACGTTTTCAAGGAGATTTCGTGGGCAAAACGTAACCGCATTATCCAAAAGTACACCAAGTATCATCCGCTTACGGGTCAGGTTGTTAGTAGCGACTATGTGGCGATTCAGGCGGAGACGATTTGGGCAAGCCTGAAGGAGCAGCCTGAAAACAGTCCGATATCGCTTGAGAAGTTGCTGAGTGAGGATGATGGTGTTCCGTTTGAGCTTGGTGAGTTGTTTAGCCAAACCGTGAACGGGCTTTGCAATGTTTCGGTTGATGAGACTCGTTTTTTATCCGAGCAATCCGACGAGGAAAACCGCACCCAGCGGTCACGGAGTTTAGGCTCTGCAAAGAGTTCGGGTTCACGCCAAAGATGCTCGGGGAGCAGTCGGCGAAAACAGTCCAAACGTTTGTGTTGATTTTGAACGAGTTAGACCGCCAAGCCCAAGAAGAAAAAGAGAAGATGGAAAGGAAAACAAAATGGCAACGGTAGACGTAACCTACACAGTTGAAGGTGCAGAGGAATTCAAGGCTGCAATGCAGCGGTTAGATTCTGCTATGACCCAGAAGGTGCAGCAGCAACTCCATGAGTGGACGCAAAAGGTTAAGGCGTCTGCAGGTAGGCGGGTTCCTGTGCGGACTGGGCATCTTAGAAGGTCGATTTATGCTAAAGTTTTTGATTGGGTTGCCGAGGCGGGTGCTGATGTTGCGTATGCTGCGGCTGTGGAGTTTGGGACTCGTTACATGAGGGCGCGTCCGTTTTTGTTTCCTGCGGTTCAAGAGTATCTGCCTCAACTGGAAACCGTAATCTGCCAAGCCATTGAAGCCGCAAAACGGGAGGCTGGGCTGTGAGTTTTCGGGAAATCGCAGTCACGGTCAGGGCAGTTAACCGTGCAAGCAACGAGTTCAGCAGAATCCAAACCGACGCCCAAGCACTTACGGCTAGAATCAAAAGTTTGGGTTCCGCTGTTGCAGGTTTGGGTGCTGCGGGTATGGCTGTGGGCTATGTTGCGGAGCAGTTTGGTGTTCTTGACGCCGAGCAAGCCAAAGTGGTGAACGGGACGATGCTTGTTGTTTCGGTTATGGGCACGTTTATGCGCACCAGCGTGGGTGTTGCGGTTGTTCAGAAGGTGTATGCTGCGGCTTGTTGGGTTGCTACTGCTGCCCAGAACGCATTGAACATCAGTTATGCCACGTTTTTGGCGTTGACTGGGGTTGGTGTTGCGGTTATTGTTGCTGCGGGTGCGGCTATGTTGCAGTTTGCTTCCCAGATGGATGCCGCAACATCTTCGGTACAGAACTACAACGAGGCGTGGACACAAACCAGCGGTTACAGCCGAAACATAATCCGTTCAGGGGATGTGGAAGCGTTCAGGCGGAGGGGTGTTGAATGAGTATAGACTTGCCTGTTGTTGCCGCTGTTTTTGGTGGGGTTACTCCTCCGCAGGGTGACATACTGGATTTGCAGGTGCATCTGGGTTGCACAAACGAGGTTTCCAGTTTTTCGTGTCTGCTGCAAAATTTTGACAAAAAATACACCGACACATACCCGATAACGGTGGGGGTTGACGGTAGCATAAGCATAGGCAGAGGAACCAACTGCCCACAAATAGCCACGGTTCGGGTTGAAGAGGTCACCTGCGAGTCCTCGGCGGTTGAGAACTATTTGCGGGTTAAAGGTCGTTGCTGGGGTGAGCGGCTGTTTCGTCGTGTGATTACTAAAACGTATGAGAACCAAAAGGGCGAGGCAATCGTCAAAGATTTGGTTGACTATTATGTTGGTTTAAGCCATGTGCGTAATTCAACGGAGTTAATCGAGAACACGGATACAACTTACACGTTGTTGGATTACGAGAACACGCCAGTTTTTGATGTTCTAAAATACATCGCGTCTTCGGCAGACAAAAGTGGTGTTGTTGGTTTTGATTTTCGTGTCGAGCCTGATGCAAAGTTTGCGTTTTTTCCTAAGAACACCAAAACCAGTTCGGTTAGTTTGTCCGATGTGATAGAGCAAAGCGAGTTTCAGCGGGACATTCACAGGATAAGAAACAGAATCATGACCTACGGTGCCCAAGAAAAACCGTATCCGCTGGATGTTGATGGACAAAAATGGAGCGACTCGTTCACCGAAAACCTAACGCAGGTAAACTACTGGCTTGAGCACCCCTCTGGCAAGTGGGAACCCACAACTGGCAACACAACAATGAGCATAGAAACTTCTAACGTGTTTGCGGGTTCGTACTGTGTTAAGGCAACTTGTACGGCGTACATGTATTATGTTTCGTTTTGGTGGGTTGTTCCCGCTAACTACGTGAACGCAAACCAGTATCCGGCAATCGTTTTTGCCATTAAAGCGGACAACAGCCACACGCTGAACCATGTTCTTGAGTTGCGTGACGGAAGCGGCGACGACAACGTGGCTTGGAGAAGTTTTTCGGTTCCCAACACGGGCGACTGGGGTGTAATCAAGCTTGAGATGGGAAAAAACCATCTGGATGAGTGGACGGAGAGCATCTTTAACACCAGCGATTTTCGTTGGGACCTGATTCGTGGGGTAAGGTTTGTTGTTAACCAGAAAAGCAGCCAATACGGCGACGTTTGGGTTGACATGTTTCATTTTGGAAACGGGCGATGGGAGGCAAGGCAGCCCCCTGCTGTGTCTGAGCCAACAGCCAGCCAAACAGCGTATGGTGTACGCGAGTTAGTTGAGGTGGACGAAGAGCTTCACAGCAACAACGAATGTGACCTGCGTGCCAAGGCGTTGCTTGCACATTTGGAAACCCCTGCGGATTCTGTTACTGTGAAAACCACGGTTTTGGATTACGGCACGGATGTTTTGTTGCCTGCGGATAAGATTCATGTAACGCTTCCGAACGAGAACGTGGATTCTGATTACCGTATCATAAGCGCAGAATACAGGGTTAATGCTGCGTCTCAGACCCTTGAGGTTGTTTTAGAGCTTGGAAAAGAAACGCCGCTGCTTGCGGATTACCTGTATAGTCTGCAGAGCAAGAGCAGCGCATTATCACGTTATAAAAAAGGACAATAAGAAAATGAAAACTGAAGAAAAAAAGAAAATAAACAAACTACAGTTCGGCGACCTTGTTCGCGTCTACTGGCTGGACGCAAGCGAAGCCATGGGCAGAACAGGAGAAGGCGGGGAACCCCACTTTGACACGCCAGTAGCCAGCATCGGACACTACGTAGGAGTAAAAGGAAAACGGGCACAACACCTGATTCTGCTAAAAGACATCTTCCAGATAACCGAAAAAACCTACGACCTAGTCTACAACTGCATCCCAGTTGGCATGATAGAAAAAATCAACGTCCGACGCAAAGAGGACCTTGAAACAGAATACCACGAAATCATCAAACAAAACCTGATGAAAATCAAAACCAAAAGCGGACACTTCGTCAAAGTCAAATGCAGGTGGCAAAAGTGAAAGAACAAATTTCGAAACTTTTCACAAAAAAGGTGCTGCTAAAATCTGGACGAAAAACCAAACGCGTCGAAATCCCACCCAGCAAAACACTACTATACGGAGTCTACGTGGCAACCGCCATGCTGGTTGTGTTAACGGTTCTAGAAGTAACACACATGATGTTTCTGGGCTCATTTAACACAGAAATCTTCGCCACCATCACTTTGGTAGTTGGAACGCTTCTTGGAACATTTTTCGGGCAAAAGGTGTGAACATATTTGAAGACTAATAGCAGAAGTATGTTGAAAACTACCTTTTTTCAGAAAATCCAAAGGACAACAAAAAAGTTCAACTTGAACACGCAGGAACTGCGCGCAGACCTGATTTTGGACCTGAAAGTTTTAGCTGAGATGGCTCAGGAGCAGGCAACCAAAACCAAACGAGGAAAAAAACCAAGCAAACAGCAACAGAAGTGGGCACATTTAGCTGCGTACATCAGTCGCAGCATCAACTTGATTGCCAAAGAGTACGACACGGGCAAAATCAAGGAAAAACTTGACGAGTTAAGGAAGCTAATAGATGACGAGCTTGGAGAGGCAAACCCAGAAGCTTGAGCAACAAATCAAGCAAAGGATTCAAAGCAAACAGCCCAAGTTCCAAGACGACCCCATAAAATTTTTTGAAGAAACTTTAGGGTTTCAACCAACCAAATACCAACAACAACTTAGCGAATATTTCTTAGAAAAACAGTTTGTCGCAGCAAGATGGTGCAGACAAAGCGGAAAAAGCCACATAATCGCCGCACTTTTGCTGTATTATGCATTAACCAACCCAAAAACATCCATAGGCATAGTAGGACCAAGCTACCGCCAAGCCAAACTCATTATACGAAAAATCACGGGATTTCTCAGACTATTGCCAAAAAACGCTGCAGTAAAGGCACGAAAAACGGTAGTATACTTTGGCAACGGCAGCGTCATAGAATGTTACCCAAACAACCCCGACACAATCAGGGGACCAACCCTGCATCTGGTCTACTGGGACGAAATGAACTTCACAGCCAACGACGAAGAAATGTACGACGCCATCCTCTTCACATTGGGAACAACCAACGGCAAGTTCGTCTGTAGCAGCACCCCGTGGAGCACAGACCACGTGTTTTACAGGATTTTTAACCACCCAGACTTTGACGACTTCGCAAAATCGCATGTCACTTGGCAGGACGCCGTGGAACCAAACGGTCCGCTCAAGAGCCAGATTCTGGAGAAAATACGAAAACAGTTAACAGGTGACCCGTGGCGTTGGCACAGGGAAATGGAAGCCCAGTGGGCAGAAGACGAAAGCCGCTACTTCCCGCAGGAGCTTATCACCAAATGTGTTTGCGGCAACTTGGTTTACGCAAGTTTTGAAAGACACCTTTCGGGCAGGTTCTGTGTTGGCGTAGATTTGGGTAAAAAACGTGACCACAGCGCCGTAGCCGTTGTACAACTATGTCCCAGCGGCGAAGTACGCCTAATTCATCTGCACAGATTCAAACTTGGTACTCCATACGCCAGTGTCATCGGCTATGTTAAAGCATTAACAGACCGCTACGCAACTGTGGAAGCAATTTATGTGGATCAAACAGGAATCGGCGAATACGTAACCGAGGACATGAAAACCATAGTAACCAACACCAAAGGCGTGGTATTGACGGGACAAAGAAAAGAAGAGATTCTAAGCCACCTACGTGAACTGATGCAAACCGCCAAACTTTCGATTCCGTACGACAGCCAGCTAATCGCAGAAATCCACTGCGAAAAATTTGAACTCACAAAAGACGGACACACAAAATTCAGTCACCCAGAAGGCACACACGACGACAGGCTCTGGGCGCTAGCGTTGGCGTGTATGTCGACGCGGAAAACTCAAAGTCCATCCAAACTGGTCAGGGCGTGGTAGGAATGAAAGAAGTTTTCAAAATCACAAGACTAACAAAACGTTACGACAAAAAAACAGGCACCTTCAAAGTCAACATCTCCTACAAAACACGAACCGACATAACCGACCGAACAATCAAAGTCGCCGAAGCCTTTGGCATCGGAGTAGACAACTACCAAGAACA
>JAOZID010000008.1 GCA_026014465.1 Candidatus Bathyarchaeota archaeon
CTGAAGTTTTGTTATCCTAGTTTGTTCAATTAACTTGAACCCTTACAAGCTCTTTAAAACATCTGCTATTTAGTTTTCAAAGACCAGCTATCCACCCCTTCCGGGGCGAAGCGACAAGCAAGGAGTCTATCTAAACGACCCTAACCCGTCAAGTTTTTTTTATCTTTTTTTTCGGCTGCCATCAACGCTCTGTGAAGAGCCGCTCAAGCAACGGAAGCGTGTTATACTCAATCAGATCTCAACCGTCAACTCTTTTTTTAAGTTTTTTTCGGGTGATCTAAAGGGCAAACGAAAGCCCTGTCGTAACAACGACAGGGCTCGAAATAATTTCGGCGGCGACCTACTTTCCCACATAGTCTCCCATGCAGTATCATCGGCGCGGTAGGACTTAACTTCTGTGTTCGGGATGAGAACAGGTGTGACCCCTACGCTATAGCCACCGAAAACCGTAAAACTGGTTTTCAATCGCATTGACTGATTGTTTGAAAGCGATATGACGTAAAACTTCATGGGGGTTGGGGGAGCGGATGCTCCCCCGTCCCTATAAAAAACTGTAAATGGTCAAGCCTCACGGTCAATTAGTACCGGTAAGCTGAACACATTACTGCGCTTACACATCCGGCCTATCAACGTTGTCGTCTCCAACGGACCTTTAGGGGCTAAGCCCAGGGAGATCTCGTCTTGAGGTGGGCTTCCCGCTTAGATGCTTTCAGCGGTTATCCTTTCCGAACGTAGCTACCCTGCGATGCCACTGGCGTGACAACAGGAACACTAGTGGTTCGTCCATTCCGGTCCTCTCGTACTAGGAACAGATCCTCTCAAATCTCCTACGCCCACGGCAGATAGGGACCAAACTGTCTCACGACGTTTTAAACCCAGCTCGCGTACCACTTTAATTGGCGAACAGCCAAACCCTTGGGACCGACTTCAGCCCCAGGATGTGATGAGCCGACATCGAGGTGCCAAACCTCCCCGTCGATGTGAACTCTTGGGGGAGATAAGCCTGTTATCCCCGGAGTACCTTTTATCCGTTGAGCGATGGCCCTTCCATACAGAACCACCGGATCACTAAGACCTGCTTTCGCACCTGCTCGACGTGTCTGTCTTGCAGTCAAGCTCCCTTATGCCTTTGCACTCTTCGGCTGGTTTCCAATCAGCCTGAGGGAACCTTCGCGCGCCTCCGTTACTCTTTGGGAGGCGACCGCCCCAGTCAAACTACCCACCAGGCAGTGTCCCTGACCCGGATAACGGGCCGAGGTTAGACGTCCAGAAGAACAAGGGTGGTATTTCAAGGACGACTCCACCGACACTGGCGTGCCAGTTTCAAAGTCTCCCACCTATCCTACACATGCTGTCCCGAATATCACTGCCAAGCTGTAGTAAAGGTTCACGGGGTCTTTCCGTCTTGCCGCGGGTAA
>JAOZID010000009.1 GCA_026014465.1 Candidatus Bathyarchaeota archaeon
ACGACTGTCAAGTTTGCTATCTTCATAGACTCTGTCACACATATAGAAAAAATAAGAGGAATAAAAGTAACATTATACATACGTTGAACTAAACCCCGCTTTGGCGGGGCAGTTTTACTTCTTGCAAAAAACAGCGTAACTTCCTTACTCATCTTTAATTTCTATAGTTATGAAAAAAAAGTATCCATGAGTTGATGGAGCGTGAGATGCGTATCCGCAACTACAGTGAAAGAACCATCCGCAGTTACGTTTGCTCGGTGGGCCAGGTATCCCGTTACTTCAATCGTCCCCCGGGTCGGATCAGCACCGAAGAGTTCAAGATTTATCTTCATCATTTAATCACCCATGAAAATTGCTCAGTCAGCCGGATTAACCAAAACATCAGCGCCTGGAAGATCCTTCAACAGGATCTGCTCAAGCGCAAGTGGGAAAGCATTCGAATCCGGCGTCCCCGGAAGGAAAAGAAACTCCCCGTTGTGCTTTCAGCAACAGAAGCAAGGGCCTTGATCAACTCGCCACGCAGCTACAAACACCGGCTTTTGTTAAGCCTGGCTTATGCCACGGGTATGCGCCGCAACGAGCTCTTGCACATCCGGCTTAAAGACATTGACCGGCTGCGCGGCGTTATTAAAATCACAGGGAAAGGAAACAAGCAGCGTGAACTTCCAATATCACCCGGGCTTTTCAAATCACTGGGGGACTATTATCGCAGGTGGCGCCCGGCAGTTTATCTTTTTGAAGGGGCGGTGCCGGGCAAAGCCTATTCGTCCACCAGCATACAGAAGATTGTAAAAGGAAGTGCACTTAAAGCAGGTATCAAAAAGAATATCTCCCCGCATGTACTCCGTCACTCGTTTGCTACCCACATGCTCGAACGAGGCGTAAACCTCAAACGTCTGCAACTGTTAATGGGGCACAACTCGATGAAAACAACCTCTGTTTACCTACACCTGGCCGACCTTGACAAGGTGCAACTGCCCGATTTAACCCAGACAAAACCAGAAGATGATGCAGACTACAGGGAATAAGCGCCAGCAGGTGGAACTGGCCGACATCATACGTGAATACAGACCAACATTGAAAGCAAACGCAAAGCTTTGTCCCGAACAGTTCAAAGCCATTGACGACATCTGTTCTTGTCGCACTTCAAGCCTGAAAGGACACCTGAGTGTATGTGACAACTGTGGGTATCGCGAACAGTCGTACAACTCATGCCGGAACCGCCATTGCAACAAATGCCAGTACCAAAAACAAACCATTTGGGCTCAAAATCTCAAAGGGAGATTGCTACCGGGCAAATACTTTCATTTAGTGTTTACCCTGCCCGGTTGTTTAAACCGTCTGATTTACCGTAATCAGCAAATATGTTACAGTTTATTGTTTGCCAAGGCCTGGTCGGCTCTGCAGGTGCTGTGTGCCAATCCCCGTTTCCTTGGGGCACAGCCAGGAGCAGTAGTCGTACTGCATACCTGGTCTTCCACGCTGGTTTATCATCCCCATGTTCATATGCTGGTCCCGGCCGGGGGATTGTCCGAAGATGGGTTGGAATGGGTCAAGGCGAAAAACGATTTTTTAGTACCTGTTAAAGCCTTGTCGAAAGTGTTCCGGGCCCGCTTTTGTGAGGCTTTGTTGAACCTGTTGCAGACCGACAGCCTGGAGCTTCCCGAAGGGTTCCAAACCCGGGGATTAAAACAAAGGCTTTATGCCAAACCATGGGTGGTATATGCCAAAAAGACCGGGAAAACCGCCGATCGGGCACTGGAGTATCTCGGGCGCTATACCCACCGGGTGGCAATTAGCAATCAGCGTATTTACAGCTTCAACCAGGGGAAGGTTTCTTTTCGCTGCAAGGACCCAAAGACAGGACGCTATAACCGGGAAATGACCCTGGAGGCGGAAACATTTATCAAACGGTTCCTGCTTCACGTTTTGCCTTCAGGATTCTATAAAATCAGGTACTTCGGAGTTTTATCGTCAGCCAATACTGCAAACAAAAAAGAGCAATGCCTGGCCCTGATAGCTAAGCAACAATACATCTCTCCACTGGAAGGACTAAGCACTTACGAAGCTTTTCGGATCCTTACCGGTAGCGATCCCCTGCGATGTAAAAAATGCAACGATGGCCTGATGTTAGCTTACCCGATAAACAATTCTGCTTAAAGGCCAGACCGACAAACGTTCTTTGACAAACCAAACAATAAATTACTCACGCAGCCAAACTAGGGTTAACGGGAAAACTATGCCTAAAGGTAAAGCGATAAAAGCCCATTTGACCGAAAAAAACAAAACCAATAACCTGTAAAGGTCTACTGATAAACAGATAAATAGGATGACAATAACTGGCAGACCCATAGCGGCGACGGGGAACAGTCCAACGATATTTTATCCATCACTTGTCGAGTATAAAAAATACTGATTAGCAATATCAAGTATTATTGCTAATTTAACAGCACGCTTTCGCGATGGATAAAATACTAGAACGTTATATGCCAGCTTAAAAGAAAACCAGACCAACTAAATTTTACCGCAATCAAAAAGAGAAAAAATAGAAACGCCAACGCACAAAGCATAAGTTTTCCAGCCCTTCCCCACAATCATCGCTTCGCTGTCAAACACATGCTTTTTTGCCGACGCACACTTTTGTGCATATTGACAGATTGGAA